>CAZBNQ010000020.1:0-17508 GCA_964493035.1 uncultured Hyphomicrobiales bacterium
TTCTAAAAAGTGCATACCGGTATAGTCAATGGCAGGCACACTTCTCATTCTTATAATCTGAATAAGTGGCTTCTTTGATATCCTATCAATTTGATCTTTAAATTTATTTGCAGCACCAAAAAAGAATGGTCCATTAATTTCATATACGTTTACTCCATGAGGAATCTGCTTTCTATCGATAGAGTAATCATCAGGATTTTCTTCCGCATCTGCTAGTTCGCGGGTTATTACTCCTACATTAGTTACAAGAGCCATCCTTCTCATAAATAAGAATACAGCCAAAAGCAAACCTATTTCGATTGCTATTGTCAAATCAAATATTACAGTCAATCCGAATGTAGTTAGCAATACAATTACATCAGAACCAGGACTTTTGCGCAATGCCTTGAACTCTCGCCATTCAAACATATTATAAGAAACTACAATCAATATCGCAGCTAAAGTAGGCATAGGAATCAATTTTGCAAACTGCCCCAAAAATAACATAATAAGCAAAAGCATAAAAGCATGGATAATACCCGAAACCGGAGTTTTAGCACCACTTTTGATATTTGTTACTGTTCGCGCTATAGCACCTGTTGCAGGAATTCCACCAAACAAAGGAGAAGCAATATTGGCAAGACCTTGTGCAACGAGTTCCATATTTGATCTGTGCTTGCCGCCTATCATACCATCGGCAACTATTGCAGAAAGTAATGACTCTATTGCTGCAAGAATTGCAATTGATGTAGCAGGCAAAAGTAAATTTTTGATTATTGCCAAATCTATGTGCGGGAATACCGGCATTGGTAATGACGATGGTATTTCTCCAAATCTGCTCCCTATTGTTTCCACCGGCAAATTGAAAAATCCAACAGCAAATGTAGTTATTATGATTGCTATTATCGATCCTGGAATTTTCACCTTTAGTTTGCCCCATACAATTATAAATACTAATGAAAACAAACCTATGCACATGGAATACATATTTATCTGATGGAAGTTTTGAAAATATGCCCACATTTTATCAATAAAATCAGCAGGTAAGTTCTTTATTCCCATTCCAAAAAAATCATTTAGCTGCGAGCTAAAAATAATCAAAGCAATTCCGGAAGTAAACCCAACTATTATAGGATAAGGAATAAATTTGATTATAGATCCGATTTTGGCTAATCCCATGATAACAAGTATAACGCCTGCCATGACAGTCGCAATCATCAATCCATTTATTCCATAAGTCTGAATGATGCTATAAACAATAACTACAAATGCACCAGTAGGACCCCCGATTTGCACTCTGCTGCCGCCAAAAGCTGAAATGATAAATCCGGCTATGACTGCTGTTATGAGTCCTTTTTCTGGAGATACGCCCGAAGCAATGGCAAATGCTATTGCCAAAGGTAGGGCAACTATTCCTAATATTAATCCCGATTGTAGATCTGCAAAAAATGTTTCTTTATTATAAGTCTTTAAAGTCGTAAATAATTTTGGCTTTAACAATTCTTCTTCTCGTATCTTTTCTACAAAATGTTATTCTAATTAATGCAATTTATGAATTTTTTTAATAATTCTCCTTATTGATGAAAAAATTAATCAAATTAACATAAATGAATAATTATTTTGAATCCCTATTTCTCAAAAACTTAGCAAGAGATTTCACAAGATTGATATTTTCATCTACACTTAAGCAAGCTACCTTATACTTTTTGAATATACTTAGTAAGCTATTATTTGCTCTTACTATTTCATCGCTTAGTATATTGCTCTCTGTATCATAATATTGAATTCCTCTTATATTTCTCAAAGAATCAAAGTTAGGCTCATTAATTATTATAGCATTCAAATCATGTTTGAAAGCTAATTTCGATAATTCATTTTCAAAATTATTATCTATAAAATCAGAAATGATAAAAATTATTGACTTCTTTTTCAATACATTGTTTGCAAATTTTAGCGCCAAAGAAATATTAGTTTTGGAATTAGATTTTATATTATCAATATTTTTTAGAATGTTTAAAACCGAAAACCTACTTTTAGAAGCTTTAATATACTTTAGAATTTTATCATCAAACAAAATCAGAGATACTTTATCGCCATTGAATAAAGCAGAGTAAGCAATAAGAGAGCTTAATTCCGACAAAATATTTTTTTTAAAATCAAAATCGGAATTCAACATCGAGGCAGAAACATCAATCATCAATACTAAATTAATTTCACGTTCGGCTTCAAAAATTTTAATATAAGCTTTATCATGCCTGGCAGATGTGTTCCAATCGATGTTTTTAATATCATCGCCCCAATAATATTCTCTTAGCTCGCTAAAAGCAAGCCCATTACCTTTAAATGCAGATTTATAGGAGCCAAATATCATTTCTTGTGATAATTTTTTGGCTTTTATTGCCAGTCTTCTATACTTATTCTTATTGTTCATCATAAATTTTTCTATTTCAGTACTTTATCTAATATAAGCAATAATTCGGATTTTATTATACAATAAAAGAGCTGATTCATTGTATTTATAATAAATTTTGTGTTTTCCTAAAGGCATTAAAATGTTTGATTCGATAAGCACTCTTGCTGCACAGCTCGAAGATCTTGCAAAACATAATCTAAGCTCTGTCAATCAAAATATTTCGAAAGAAATATTGAATAACACTGAAATTGCATTGTCTAATGGTCTATGCAATTCTGAACACAAGCATATTGCAAGGCAATGGCTTATCCAAACCTCAAAAACTAAATTTTTGCGTAATCTGCCTGATTCTGAATTTAGAAACATTTGGGCTGATTTTGCTTTCAAAATAATTCAATCAATCGACTATTCATTCCTCAATATGATGGAAGACCGAACTGAAGAACATCCTCAGAAGGCTCTTTTCATTGATACATCCACTCCTAACCATTCGAGATGGAGTTATGAGCAAGTATTTAGGAGAATGAAGGAAACTGCTACAGCTTTCTATTCAATAAATCCTCAACCTCGTGTTGCTTTATTTCTCGAAAATTCTCCTGATGGTGCAATTTGCGACCTCGCTTGTTTGGCATTCAGTATATTAGATAGCCCTCTTAATGTTCATTTCTCTTTGGACGAACTCAAAATTATTTTCGATTCTGTTGGTTTCAATATTGCGGTTACTGACTCTTTCGAAAGATTTAAAAAACTTGAAAAATTGAATAATGAAGTAAAAAACAAATTCAAAATCTTATTAATAAATCAAATTGATGACGATACTCACGAATCTATTTATCTGCCTCAGTATTGCAAAACATTTAATAATGATGAAATTAGCAAAACATTATCAGACATAAAGTGTTTGCCTATTAATCAAGTATGTACCGTTATGTTTACTTCCGGGAGTACTGGCAAGCCAAAAGGCGTATCATTTTCTAATTACAATTTAGTAAGCAAAAGATTTGCTCGCGCTGCTGCTTTGCCTCTTGTTGGCGATAACGAAGTCTTGTTGTGTTTTCTGCCACTTTTCCATACTTTCGGTAGATATTTGGAAATGATGGGTATGATTTATTGGGGCGGGACTTATGTATTTGCTGCCAATCCTTCTGCCGAAACTCTTCTCGCTCTCTTCCCTAAAATTAATCCAACTGGATTTATTAGTGTTCCTATCAGATGGGTTCAACTTTTCGAAAAAGTTCAGGAAGAAATGGAAGGAAAAAGCAGCTCTAAAGAACTTACTGCAGCTCTTAGAAAAGTTGTCGGTCAAAACTTGCGTTGGGGACTATCAGCTGCCGGATATTTAGATCCTAAGATTTTTTTGTTTTTCCATCGTAATGAAATCGAACTTTCCAGCGGTTTTGGTATGACGGAAGCTACCGGTGGCATCACTATGACTCCTCCGGGCGCTTATCAAGAAAATACCGTAGGCAAGCCGCTTCCCGGCACTTTTGCTAAGCTTGCCGATACCGGTGAATTATTAATTAGTGGGCACTATATTGCAAGATATTTAGAAGACAAAGGTCCTGGCGATATTATTGATTTCCCGAGCTCTTCTGAATCTGATTTCTGGATGCCTACCGGTGATATCTTTACTGTCAATAACAAAGGTTATTTTTCTATTATTGATAGACTCAAAGATATTTATAAAAACAATAAAGGGCAGACTATTGCTCCACGCAATGTCGAAATGAAATTTGAAGGTGTACCCGGAATTAAACGTACTTTTCTTGTTGGTGATGGACGAGCTTATAATACTTTGTTCATTGTTCCTGATTTTTCGGATTCGCTTTTCCATGCACCGGAAGTATCTAAATTTCCTCGCAACTATTTCCAAAAAATCATTGCTACTGCTAATAAAGATTTAGCTCCTTACGAACGTGTTGTTAATTTTGAGCTACTCGATCGCGATTTCACTCTCGAAGATGGCGAGCTTACTCCAAAAGGAAGCTTTAATAGAAAAGCCATCGAAAAGAATTTTGGAAGAATTATTGAAGAATTATATAGAAAAAATACAATTGAATATCAGCTTGATTTTTGCAAAGTGAGTATTCCAAGATGGTTTTATCGCGATTTAGGAATTCTTGAAGATAATATTATTTATGATTGCGACCATTTTGTGAATGCTGTAACCGGTGCAAGACTATTATTCAAAAAAATTAATGATAATCAATTTCAAATTGGCGATTTTATCTATAATGTTAATCTAAAAATTATCGACTTAGGTGTATTTGCTGTCCAACCAAAACTATGGGTAGCAAACCTTTCATTAATGAATTTTGCTCCAATAAAAGAAGGTTGGGACAACCAATTTGATGGTATATCTTCCATAATTTTGAAATCCTTCGATCATTTTATTCCAATTTCTGAAACTGATATTCTCGATATAAAATCAATCAAAAACTTTAGTTTGAAATTTGCTTATATCAATATAGCCAAGACATTATATTGCAACGAAGAAATTGCTTTAGATGCTCTAAAGACACTTGCTGATGTCTTGATGATGCAGAATTCGAATGTAACTGATTTAGTAAAACGCAGACTTCAGGCTTTGGCATATCATCCTTCCGAAGAAGTCAGATGTATGGCTTATCGTATTCTTCTCGAAGAAGAACCCGGCACTATTGAATATAGCGATGCCTTCCCTACATTTTTAGAATCTGGTCTTACTTTTTTAAATAATCATTCTATCGAAATTATTGCTAAATCCAAATTTGAAGGTAGAAGACTTAATGCTTTGCGCAAAAGACTTCTTACTTATAGAACAACTTTAAATTGGGATAATGCCGAAAAATATTTCCCACAACTCGAAAATGTTTTCAAACTCTTAGTTAATTTTGTGGCTCATAACCCAGAATACTATGCGCCGGTTCGTGTCGAGCTTACCATCTGGATTATGCATAAGTCAGGTGGCGGTATTTCCAAAATTGCTGAGAAATATCTTTGGGAATTGTCCGAAAAATATGAAGAAAAATTGAATGAAAATTCTAAAACTTATTCTAAATCCGATTGGGATTCGAAAATTATTTTTGATCCTAACATGAGCCCAAAAGATATAAATTTAGTAAAGCAAGTTCTATATGGTACTACATTCCTCAAGCAATCAGTAATTCTTGCATTTGACGAACAACATTTCGATTTGGATGATGTGCCTAATGATGGAATTTGGATTACAAGGATGCACTCATGGCATAAAAATCTTTTTTATAGAGTCTCAATCAATACTAAATATAATAAACACTACGACATACAGATGGTTCTGCAGGAAAGCTTCCGCAATAGAGCCAATCTCGAAACAGTATTGTGGCTTATAGTTGTGTCTGGATATCCTCATGGTGCTAATGTATTGCCCAAAATCGGTTGTGCTCGTCCCGAATTGGAAGCGCGCTCTATGGTTTATACAGGCGAACTTACTGTTTGGGAAAAAATTCGAGAAATTTCTGTCTATAGAATTATTGGACAACCTTTGCCAAAACTAAATCTAATCAAAAAATTATTTACCGAAGGCATGTCTGCTTTTATTAGAGCATGGCGAAATAGTGGTTATCAAATCCTGCCCGGCGTTATCACTCCTAGCAATGTGGTTGTTCCTGAATTAGATTTCCAAGATGGAGCTACTATTCTTACACTCGCAGGTTGGAAAAAATTTAAAAATATTCTCTCTATTATCAAACCATTGGTTGATAATTTTTATAAAAAGACTGTACATCATTATTCTTGGGCGAAGTACCATTTGAACGTAAAATGGATTTTTGATGCTTTCTTCGAAGCATTAGACGAAGATGAAGCTATGTATTATCTTGAAAAACTGAAAAGAGAATTATCCAGACACGATATTTTATGTCCTATGGGCGAAAGTCTTCATCAAAACTTACTTGAGTTTCTTGAAAACATACAAATAGAATATCGCCATCCTATGCCATTAATTTATGCAATTGATAAATATCATGAATGGCAATTGATCAATCCTAATGCTCTTCCTAAAGCAAAAGAACAATCAATATTAGAATTACATAATCTATATAGAATCTACCGATATCCGGAAATTGCACGATATGAATTATATCGTCATACTTATTTTGCGGATAAGCCAAGCGAAATTCAATTTGCTTTCGAAAAACTTCTGTCTATTATGAACAAAGACAAAGCAATTCCTGCTACTCAGCTTATCGAACTGTCTGATTTGCAAGGTGTTTTAGTATCGAAAGACGATAGAGAAATATTCTCAAAAATGGTTTTCCCCGGGCTCAAGCAGCATAGAAATATTGATATTGTAAAAATTATTGAAAAAAATAGAAGAGAAATAATTGTTCAATCGCATACCAGCGATAGATATGGCGAGCATTACAAGCTGAGAGAACCAATCGAACCCGCTGAAATTGGACAGCTATATAGATTGTTTTACAAAGAAAAATTCCCAAAAACTATCACTGAGCAAGATCAATTCATTGTGCTTTTAGATTCTCAGGAACGAATAATTGGTGGAGTTTCTTATAGAATTATGGAAGATAATACTGCGTTGCTCGATGGATTAGTAATTGCTCCTCAATACAAAGGAAGAGGTATCGGGAGAAATATGATGGAAGATTACATTCACCGCATGAAAAGTCTTGGCGTCGATCTTATTAAGACCAACTTCTTCCTCCAAGACTTCTACGATAAATTAGGATTTACCACTGACAAACGTTGGGGTATGATGGTTAAAATTCTAAATAAAGAAAAATTTGATGAGCTGAAATAAGCATTACAGCCTTTCTAATTTATATTCGGCGAGGCAAAGCTCAAACCGTGATGAAAATTGGCGTGCTTCATCAAAATCCTTTCGGCTTATTTTGAGCACGATCTCGCCTCTATTATCTACTGGGAATTTTTCCAAGTCGGATAATGAGCTTACCCTTATTCTAATTACACTGGTTTTAAACCATTTTTTATCGTGAGCAAAATTTCTTACTTTAGAAATAGGAATACTTAATGTTTTTACTTTCGATCGAAAAGAACCAATAAAGGCATCTTTAGCCTGATATTCTATTGTAAGTGTTTTGCCATCGAATGCTAAAATACCATAACCTTCGGCAAAGCCTCCATAAAGCTCATCTAATTTGAATGGTACTGATATATTAAATTCATCGAACATAATAATTTCCTATTTAAAATAATAAAAGAAACGACTAATCAGTGATTAATCGTTTCATTTGTTTTATTTTTTAATTTCCCAATATAATTCAGCTCTCAATTTTTTTATAAAATCATTATACTCTTTCATTTTTTTCATTTCAAGAGCAGATTTGCTTATATACTGAGAATCGGTTTCCATACTTGCATTGTGGGCAGGAATATATTTCTTCCTTAAAATAATATGATAAGACTGCTTATTAACATCAGTATTGAAAGGAATTGGTTCGGTGATTTCACCATCTTTAATCTTATCAATATATTCACGTAGCTTAGCAGGCATTTGATTGATCAAGAATGTGCCCCAATATCCGCCAAAACCTTTAGATTCTCTATCATCAGAATAATTCTTTGCGAGTTCTTCAAATGATTCACCATTTTTGACTCTATTAGACAATGAATCCAAGAATTTGATCGTACGTTGTTTGTCGTCTGATGTTTGGCTCAATTTGAATAGAATATGCCTTACTTGCATCGATTCTTTGCGTTTGTCGATTACTTGAATGATATGAAATCCAAAAGGAGTTTCGACAGGAGTTGATATTTCATTTAATTGCATATTGAAAGCAGCAGATTCAAATTCTGCAATAAATTTTCCTTTCTCGATCCATCCAAGCATACCACCATCAGCAGCAGATGCAGCATCATTACTATAACGCTTAGCAAAATCTGCAAAATCTCCGCCCTTTAGCAAAGAATCTCTAACGCTCTTTGCTAAGTTCAATAAATTTCTTTTAGCACTTGTGTCTGGAGCAACGTTTTTAACAATATGATACAATTCATACTGAGGAGGAACACTCTGCAAAGAATCTTTAAATGATTGATAGAATTCTTCTACTTCTTTAGGAGAAATTTCAATATTCATCATTTTTTGCTGAATAAGAGTGGATGATAAAATTTTATTTCTAATATCATCACGCAATTCATATTTCAATCTCGAAATTGATTTCTGATAAATTTTTTCAATTCTATCTTCTGAACCATACTGTTGAATCAAAGTCTGCAAAAAAGTCTGCCATCTTTGGTCAATTTGCTCGTCCGAAACGACGATAGAATCTTCAATAGCCTTAGTAATCAATAATTTTTCATTGATCATTTCATCTAAAAGCATAGCAAAAGCTTTGGGATCATTAGGATTGACCGCAGGATTTTGCTGGCTAATCATAATTAACTGACCTTTGACATCGCTCATCATAATTACTTCATTGCCTACAATAGCAGCAATTTTATCGACAGGCATGCCCTCTTCTATTTGGGCAAAAAGTCTGCCTGCCGGAATAAGCAAACAGACTATTGCTAAAACAAATAATATTCTTCTCAATTTATTACTCATTTTTTCTTAATATATTCGTTTACGACTTTTTCGTTAATTGTAACCGGAAATCTCTTCTTTACATTTTCCAACCAAGAATCAGTAAGACGCTTCTGAAGCAAATCTTGTACTTTTGGTGCAATATCAGGTATTGCTTCTTCAAAAGTCTTTTTCCTTGGTTCTTCAATCTTTTTAACTTTAATAATCGAAAATCCTTTTTCGAATTGGAAAGGTTTAGAAATTTCTCCGGCTTTAAAGCCTAAGGAGTCGATAGCTGCTGCCAATCTACTTCTCTTTATTGATTGAAGCCCGTGGTCGCCTTTCTTTTTGCGATATTCTGCTCTTTGAGTCAAGTTTTCTGCTGCTTTTTCAAATTCTATTTCTTTATTTTGAATTTGTTTATAAAGCTTTTGAGCTGTAGAGTCAGATAATAAATATATTTCGCTAAATTCAATCATTTTGTCGCGAATTAATTTATCTGAATTTTGATCATAATATTTGCGTGCTTCTGTTGAATCAAATTTCAATTTATCCCATACTTCTGTTGCTTCTACTTTGAAAAGCAATATTCCATCACGAAATTCTTTTACTGTAGATGCAAATTCTGGATAATCATTTTCCAAATTTTTTGTAGCTTCTGCCAATACTGTTGGTTCAGCAATTTTGTCGATAGCTTTTTTCAAACCTTCGTTGTTAGTTGCATAGCCTCTTAGTTCAGATTTTGTATTCATTAAATTGATAAAATCTTGAACTGACCATTTTTTATTCAACAAGCCAAATAAATTTTGTTCTTTCAAACCATTAGATACACCTTTTGTCCAGTTTGAATCAAGATTTGTTTTGTTTGAATCCATCGAGGCAGCAAATTCGTTGAATGCTAATTGATTAATATTCAATCCTGAAACTCTTGATAAAGAATCAAAAAGAGTTTTTTTATCTTCATTGTAATACATTCTCTTATAGATAAGCTTCAATTCTTCTCTTTCAGAGTTAGGATCTATCATTTGAGTTGAATCCATTGTAGCAATATGAATACCGAATTGAGTCAAAAACGGCTTAGTATATTGTTTGTCTTTTATTTGATATAAGTTTTGCTCAAAATCTGCAGACAAATGGTCGCGTGTCTTTTCCAAACCAGTCGATTTTGAATAAAAACCAAACCAACCACCTTTTTCAGCAGATTGTTTTTCATCAGAATTTTCTTTTGCCAATTGAGAGAAATCGGCTCCGTTTTTGAGTCTTTCATAAATTTGATTGGCTTTGTTCCAAGCTGCTACACTATCATTAGCTAATTCTGTATTGATCAAAATGTGGCCAACTTTAGATTTCATTCTAGGTTGAATATCCAAAACTTTTATTACAAAATATGCAAAATTTGTTTTAATAGGAGTTTTTGTATATTCATTAATCTTTAAACTATAGATTGGATTTTCAAGATTACGATTGACCATGCCAGAGCTGATAAATCCTCTTACAACACCACCATTTTTTGCCGATTCGCTGTCTTCTGAATATTTGGTAGCAATACTTTCAAAAGTTTCGCCATTGTTCAATTTATCCAAAGCTTCTTGAATTTTTTTGGATGATTGTGTTGTATCGCCCAATGGACCATGAGCACAAATTATAACAGCAATTTTATAATCCTTTTCGCGGCGTTTTACCATCAGATCAACATTCGGATCTAATAATAATTTTTCGTATAAAAAGTTTTCTGCAAGAATTTTTCTGTTTTGTTCTATTTCTGCTTTGATACTTGAGTCTTTATCTAATCCACGCGACAAAGCATCATTTACTTTCAGTCTGTATTTGACATACATATTGATAAAATCTAAAATCGAATCTTTCGAAAGATCAGCAAATTTTGTCTTTCTGTTCATATTTTTTTGGAAAGACTTCTCAACTTGCTCAAAGGTGATTTGTTCGTCGCCGACTTTAGCAACTACTTTGCTTGTACCTTTTTTTTCTTCCTTTTGTTTAGTTTTGCCTGCAAATAATTCTAACTCGTTAGTAACTATAAGTAAAGTAATCAAACCAAGCAACAAAATTAAAGGTGATCTTTTCATATGAAATCCTTAAATATCTATCAATAATTTTTATTTTTAATCAATCTCTAAATTACGATTTTTTATATATGTAGGCAAATGATATCGTTAAATTTTGATAAGGAAATATTAATTTTCTTCTTTATTTATCAATCTTATTTCATTTAGTACATTTTGCATATCAAATGGTAGTTCACTCTCAAATCTAAGAAATTCTTTTTTTTGTGGATGCATAAAGCCTAAAGTTCGTGCATGCAACAACTGCCTATTAATCAATTTCAAGCATTTTTCGGCCACAACTCTAAATCGTGGCTTCTCGCCTCCATATAATATTTTGTCACCGCCGTATGCTTGATCTCCAAATATTGGATGTTTCAAATGACTTGAATGAACCCTTATTTGATGCGTTCTTCCGGTATGTAATTTATATTTTACTAAAGTAAGATAGTCAAATCTTTCGATAACATGATATTCGGTAATTGCGCGTTTACCACCTGACTTTACTACTGCAAATGTCTTTCGATCGCGGCTTGATCGGCCTAACAATGTATCAACCATACCGCTATCTTCTTTGAGCTCACCCCAAACTAAAGCATTATACTCTCTTTCGGTACTGCGATTTGCAAATTGCTCTGCCAGCTTGGCATGAGTATATGGATCTTTTGCTATTACAAGCAATCCGGAAGTATCTTTGTCGAGTCTATGCACAATGCCGGGCCTTACAGAATCTCCTGCAAAAATTTCGCCTTCCGATTCTTCTTCCTCTTCGTCATCGATTTCAATTTTTATTGATTCTCTTACTCCAAGATGATACAAAAGAGCATTAACCAATGTATTGTATCTATTTCCAAAACCTGGATGACTACACATACCTGCAGGTTTATCAACTACAATTAAATATTCATCCTCATATTTAATATCAAGTGGTATATCTTGTGGAATCAATTCCAATGGTGGAGGCTTCATTATCTTACATTCAATTACATCGCCCGGTTGAATCTTCCTTGAGGCTTTTGCAACTTGTCCATTGACAGTTACTGCTCCCTCATCGATAGCTTTCTGAACTCGTGTGCGAGTAGCATTTGCTACCGACCTTGTCAAAAACTTGTCGATTCGTTCGGGAGCTTGTCCACGAGTGATTGTAAAATTGAATATTGCTTCAATTTTATCAGGATAATTATCTAATATTTCATTCATATTTATACTAATCTGATGAAGAATCGTTAGAATCTATATCAGAACTTGAATCCTCGTAACTATCAGATGAATCATTATCTTCATTAATTGTATTATTATTATCGACATCTTCGATAATTCCATCGACTAAAGGAGTAGAAGCCATTAAATAAGTATCGTCATAATTTGTATTAGTATTATTAATACTTTGCAATTCATTACTATTTTTCTTTCCGAAAACTTCTTGAAGAGATGGTATATGCTTATGCACAAACAAGAGGAATACAACCCCAACAGTAACACAAGAATCCGCCACATTAAAGACCGGAAAGTGGGTATAAAATATTCCAAAGAAATCGATATCAGGAATATCAACTTGAATAAAATCTACGACATAGCCATAAAACAAAGCTTGCTCGCCAAAAATAACACCATAGAAAACTCTATCGATCAAATTGCCAACAGCGCCAGCAAAAAGCAAACTAATACCAATCTTCACTGCTATATGTGCAGATTTGATTCTCAACAAATAGACAGCTAATGCAATACCAGCAACAATAGAAAACAAACTAAGAAAAATTTTGCCCCAACCAAAGCTTATTCCAAAAGCCATACCGGGATTTTCGATATAAGTAATCTGAACAAAATCGCCTATCACGCTATGCAAGCTTCCATACTCAATACCTTGATGCGAAAATCCGAAAAAATCGAAGCCTTTAATAGCCAATTTTGTTGCTTGATCTAACAAAATAAGAAGGAATCCAAACAACAAAAACTTATAATTATTCTTATTTTCTATACTATCCATTCTCTTAGCCTATAAATATTAGTTAATTAAAAAAATATCCCAAAAGGATTAAAGCTTTTGGGATAGATTGATAATATATCGGAAAAATTAAAGTAAAGCACCTTTGACTGGTTCAATTCTATCAATACCGTCTGGTGGGCAAGTTTGATGTATTTTATGAGAAGCAGAAAGAGTAGTTACCGGCACAGCCAATAATCTTTCTTTTGCAATCAAAATACCGCAAACTCTGCAAATACCATAGGTTTTTTCTTTAATTCTTTGCAAAGCTTCATCCAACTTTTTCAAGTATTCATTAATACGTTGAATTTGGGCATAAGTTTTTTCTTTTTCCATTGCTTCGGAGCCTTGCTCAGCCATATGCATAGAATAAATCATGCTTTCTTCTGCAAAATCATAGCTAGTCAAGTCTTCTAATCTTTCTTTAAGCATACGCAATTCGTCTAATTGCTCGTCTTTAATTTCATTGATATTGCGGCGAAATTCTTCCAAATCTTCGTCGGAATATCTAACATTTGGCATAACTGGAGCTGCAGCTTCTGCTTTTACTTCTTCTTTAGGAGCCGGTTTTTCTTCGACCACTGCAACTGTTTCGATTACTGTATCTTCAACTTTAGTTGTTTTCTTTTTTTCTGCTTTTTTAGCAGCTACTTCAGTTACTGCTTCTTCGAGAGCAGTTTCTTCTTTTTTAGATTTTGATTTTGTTGTCTTCACTTCTTCTACTTTTTCAGTTTTAACATCTTTTTTAATCTCCTTTTTAGCTACAGGAGTCTTTAATTCTTCAGCCGGTTTTGAATCTTTCTTAACAGCCGGCTTTTTGACATCGGCTTTCACTTCAATGGCATTTTCTTTAGCTGCCGGTTTTGCTTTAGCAACAGCGGCTCCGGCTGATTTCTTTGTATCAGGCTTAGCTGTTTTTGGCTCTTTGGTTTCAGCCTTTTTCACTTCTTCTTTTGCCGTTTTTGCCATAATTAAATCCCTTATTGATTTTAATAAATTTCCATAATAACCGGCGCTATAGCGGTTATAAAAAATTATCACCGACTTTTGGTCAGATTTGTCATTTTTCAGCTTTTGCCGTATGACTTTTTGTTTTACAAGCCTTTTGGGCTTGGCTCAGTAAAAATAATAATTTTAACGGTAATAACAATATTCTATTTTAAATGTTGATAACTTTATTGTTAATAAAATTAGATTCCGGCTAATAAATTAGCCGAAATCTTTTTTCCGTTTAAATTAATTTTTAATCACTTTAATAAATATATTGCCATCTATCAGCTCGATTTCTTCAAATCCTTCGCTGCTTGCACTTCTTTCGACGCTCGATGCCAATGTTTCATTCATTATATATTCTTTCTTTGCTAATAATGCTTCTGAAGTTTCATCATTAGCATTAAATTCAATACTTATTCTATCTGTTACTTCAAATCCGGAATTCTTGCGTGCATTCTGAATTCTATTTACAAATTCTCTTGCCAAACCTTCTCTGAGTAACTCTGCATCTATAGCTGTATCCAAAGCTACAGTTATATTATTTTCGGATGCTACTAACCAGCCTTCGATATCTTCGCTTGCTATCTCGATATCTTCAAAGTCTATTTCGACATTTTCGTCACCGAGGTTCAATTGAAGTTTACGATTGGCTTCAATCATTCTTATTTGGTCTGCACTCATTTCTTTGATTGCATTTGCAACCAATTGAGTAATCTTTCCAAACTTTTTGCCTAATGTCTTGAAGTTTGGTTTTGCTTTGCGGCTTACTACTCCTGCTGTCTCGTCTGTTACAAATTCAATATCTTTGATATTAATTTCTTCTTTGATTATATCAGCTACCAACTGAATATCTCTTCTTTCTTGAGAGTTATTGACTGGTACTAATATTCGGCGCAATGGCTGGCGAACTCTGATTTTGCTCTTTTCACGCAAGAATCTTGCTAATGATACAATTTGCTGAGCTATAGCCATTTTGCGTTCCAAATCCAGATCAATTTTGCTTGTATCTGCCTTAGGAAAATCGCAAATATGAATTGATTCTTTGTCTGAATCAATCTTTAATCTCAAATACAAGTCTTCTGCAAGGAATGGAGCTGTCGGTGCTATCATAGCAACTATGTGCATCAATACTTCTTTCAAAGTCTGATATGCTGCAATCTTTTCATCATCTTTTTCGCCTTTCCAGAATCTGCGGCGATTGCGACGAATATACCAATTGGATAATTCATTGATAACGAAATTTTGCACGGCACGTGATGCTTTTGTTAGCTCATATTCATCCATCAATTTAGTAAATTCTGCAAGCACTGTATTTACTCTGGAGATAATCCATCTATCAATTTCAGGACGTTTTTCGAATGGAATTATAGGTTCATTGCCTGTAAATCCATCAATATTTGCATATAATGAGAAGAATGCATAAGTATTTGTCAGAGATCTGAAGAAATCTGATATTACTGTCTTTGCCAAATCTTCTTCGTTGAATAGTGTTGCTTTCCAAGGTGGATTATTGACAAACAAATACCAACGAACTGCATCTGCACCCAATCTTTCCATGATTTCAAATGGATCGATTGCATTGCCTTTTGATTTAGACATCTTTACGCCATGCTTGTCTAATATCAATTCGTTTACGACAATGTTTTTGAATGCTGGTTTATCGAACAAAAATGTTGCAATATTATGTAATGTATAGAACCAACCACGAGTCTGATCGATGCCTTCTGCAATAAAATCAGCAGGGAATTGGCTGTCGAATAATTCTTGATTTTCGAATGGATAATGGAATTGAGCAAATGGCATTGCGCCAGAATCGAACCATACATCGATCACTTCGTGTGTTCGTTTATATGTTTTGCCATCTTTTATAAATACAACATTATCTACAAATGGTCTGTGCAAGTCAATATCAATACCACAATCAGCAACTGGAACCATAGTTCCATCGCTATTCACATACATTCCATTCTTTAATTCTTCGATAGATCCAATAGCGAAGAAATCAGATTTATCATCTTGGTTTACCCAAATTGGAAGAGGAGTGCCCCAATATCTATCTCTAGAAAGCGACCAGTCTTTAACGTCTTCAAGCCAATTGCCAAAGCGTCCTTCGCCAATTTCCGGTGGCTGCCAGTTTATCTGCTTATTGAGTTCCACCATTCTTTCTTTATATTCTGGCGACTTAATAAACCAAGATTCACGAGCATAATACATGATAGGATTGCCGGTACGCCAGCAATGCGGATAGCTATGGAGATAATCATTTGTAGCACGATAAATTTTGCCTGCATATTTCAATGCTATTATAATATCTTTATCTGCACCTTCTTCTTCATGATCTTCATATTTAAAATTCTTAATTGCTCTTCCGGCAAATTCGCCCATATCATCAGTAAAATGACCATTAGGAGTAACCGGCTGAACGAAAGGAATTTTGAATTTTTTCGACATAGCATAGTCATCTTCACCAAATGCAGGTGCAAGATGCACAATACCTGAACCATCTTCGGTTGTAACAAAATCGCCCGGCAATACTGTCAATGCTTGGCTAAATTGTTCATTGTCCCATTTGCAGTATGGGAATATCTGCTCATATTTAGTACCAATTATTTCTTCGCCTTTGAATTCAGCTAAAATTTCAACTTCGCCATCTAATGCAGCAATACGAGATTTTGCCAAAACCAAAGTATCTTCGAGTACTTCTTCTTTATTTTTTCTAGTATTTTTGACTAATACATAATCAATTTCTTCGCCAACTGCTAAAGCAACATTGGCAATCAAAGTCCATGGAGTAGTAGTCCAAACTAATAATTTAGCACCTTCAATTTCTTTTTTAGGAGTAGAAACTATCTGCAATTTAATGTAGCAGTTAGGATCCCTAACGTCTTTATAACCCAAAGACAATTCATGAGAGCTTAGAGGAGTGCCAATAGTTGGAGATTGAGGCACTACTTTGAAACCTTTATAAATAAGTCCTTTATCAAAGAATTTTTTTAGAGCCCACCAAACTGATTCAATATAATTATTAGTACAAGTGATATAAGCTGTATTGAGATCGACCCAATAGCCCATACGTTCTGTCAAATAGCTCCAACCCAAATCCATTTCAATATTTTTATAGACAAATTCTTTACATTTAGCATTGAATTTATCGATTCCATACACTTCGATTTCGGTTTTGTCTTTAAGGCCTAATTCTTTTTCGACTTGAATTTCGACAGGCAAGCCATGAGTATCCCATCCTGCTTGACGGCGAACATAATAGCCCTGCATCGTTTTATATCTGCAAATTGTATCTTTGATAGTACGAGCAATCATGTGGTGAATACCGGGTTTACCGTTTACTGTCGGCGGACCTTCAAAAAAGCTGTAAGCTTTTGCACCTTCGCGCTCTTTTAATGCTAATTTAAATACATCTTTATCTTTCCAATACTTGAGTATAGAATGTTCTATCTCAGGATATGATAGTTTTTCCGGTAATGGCTTAAACATATTTCAATTACTTCTTATTTATTATTAATTAGTTAATTTCAATATTAAAAAAAATCCAAGCTACAATATTATCAATTATTTACGACAT
>CAZBNQ010000021.1:0-17259 GCA_964493035.1 uncultured Hyphomicrobiales bacterium
TTCTTTCGAAAACTTTGCCGCAGAAGCAGGCGATCAAGAGCCCGATGTGCCGTATAGTATTGCTATTGGCTGTGTTGAACCCAATTTAAAACTTTGGACTAACGTTTTGGAATTACTTAGCGAATCATACTTGAAATTTAAGGAGTTGAAAATGCTCGATTCCACATTAATAGCTAATTATGATTCACTTTACAACTTAGGAACTAAATTCAAATATTTGGCTGAATCCCAGACTAATAATCATGTATTGAATGAGTCTGAATTATCATTTTTTAATCTTTTCTGGTTTAATTATTCTTCATTTATTTATGAATTAAGAAATTTCAATATTATGGACGAAATGTTCGAGAATTTGGAGTCATTTATAACAGTAACGGATGTTTTCACAAGTAATACATCCTGCCTTCAGGTTGGAATTTCCGGAGTTAATCAAATTTTTGTGATTGCACCAATAAACAACAAACTCCATTTATGCTCCGGTTTTATTTATAGATTTAATGAATTTGTTAATAATGCCGAAAATAGAATGACTTGTGAAGAGTTTAGAAATATTTGTTTAGAAAATGTCTATTCATTTAAAACACAAGAGTGGCTGAAAAAGTACTATATAAACAAAGATTTTGAAATAAACAAAAAGAATACTTACTTACCGAAGCGATTTGATTTACAAAAATATTTCGATAATGCCTATTAAGAAAATATGAAAATGTTAAAATCAATATTCATTTTAATACTTGCTGCAACATTATCTTGTTTTGCAGATGAACCAAACAAAACAATTATTACCCTCACTGGAGATGTAATGCTTGCAAGAGGTATTCAGGATAGAATTGGCTATATTGGAATTAATAAATTAGCTGCCTATCTAAAACCAATTTTCAAGAGTTCAGATGCTGTTATTATTAATTTAGAGTGTGCACTCACTCATTCCGAAAATAAAATAATAAAACCAATCAATTTGAAAGCAGATCCTTCTTTTGCCGATAGCCTTAAATCAATAAATGTAACTCATGCCAACTTAATAAACAATCATTCCTTCGATTATGCTGTCGAGGGACTTACAGAAACTTACAATAGTTTGAATAATGCTGGTATTGTTCCAATTGGTATTCAATCTGCAAATTATGAGTTTCCTGATCCTATTATTATCGAAAAGAATGCTCATCGGATTGCTGTATTTTCAAATATGTATTTGAATACATACGAAAAATATGTGTTTAGTGATTTTGGGCTCGGGATAAATTCTGAAAAAGACTTTATAGATAAACTACAAAAATATAAAAACAATAATCCTAATGATTTTATTATTGTGCTTACTCATTGGGGTTTAGAAAATAAAGAAGTGACAAAAAAACAAAGAATTATTGCAAAAGATATTTTGGATGCCGGCGCTAACATAATTGTCGGTTCGCATCCACATATTGTTCAAGAATCCCAGATTATTGATGGCAAAGCAATTTATTATAGTCTTGGTAATTGTATTTTTGATGAAAACAATTTTAATGAAACATCTGGAATGGTATTGCAAATTGAATTCAAAAATAATGAAGTTAATTTGATCGAACATAAATTAAAAATAAGCGATTTTATTCCCAAACTACTTGCTAATCCCACAATATTAAAGCTAAAATAGAAAAAGCCGGAATCAACCGGCTTTGCTATTATGTTTTTTCACATTCCCCTTGGTCTATACATAATAGTCGAAATCTCTATCAGAATTTTGCACCGGAACAGGTTCGCTAAAACTTCTGTTTTTCTGTGAATTAACCATAACTTGAAATGTAGTTGACTGTTCATCAGTCAAAATCGATTTAATTTGACTATTAAGCTTATTCATATTAGCTTCCATAATCGACTTCATGGAATCTCTATCAATTGTATTAGCCGATTGATTTTGCATTTGTGATTCCATTTCTTTCATATTATTTTCCAGAATCGAACTGAGCTTTGATTTTTGATCATCAGTAAGATTGAGTTTTTCGGCAAGTTGAGAAACCATCTCAGCAGCATTTGGTTTGGGCGGAGGACCGCCATTGCCGGGTCTTTTCATTTGTAAGTTTTGCAATTCATTAAAATTAGTTGAACTGCCGGAAATTCCGGAGTTAGTCATATATAACCTCCTGTTTTAAAGTAAAAGGGTAGTTTAATTGCGATATGGACACACTAATACCGCAATAAGAATAATCCATTATTACACTAAGTCCCTATCCCTGACTAAAGCCTATCTTTATGTCTTTCCATAGGCTTATTCTTAGGAGCTTTAAGCCTGATCATGTCTCTCATCATTTCTTTAGCTTTTTTTAATTGCTCCTGATTCAAAATGCTTTTTAATTCAATAAAGTGATTTATATTCATCTTTTCTAAATTTTGATGCTGAATGCCAATTGCAAGTGCAAGGGAATCAAGTTTGGATAGATTAACTTTCTCTGCAAAAGACTCGTCAAATATTTGTTTCCTCATTCCCATTATATTGCTCATAGCAGAATCAACTCGATCAAAGTGCCCTGCAATAATTTTGTCGAACTGTAATTCTTGAGTAGTATTCAAATTTAATTCTCTTTTCATAAAATCTATCATTCTATGTTTTTCAGGCGGCGCCTTATCAAAATCAGGTATTGGCATTCTATCCGGTTTGTTTGGCAATTGAACAATCAAAATTACCAACAGCATAGTGTTCAATAATCCAAAAAACACTAAAGACCAAAATAAATATCTATTTTTTGTATATACATCCATTAGTACAACCTCGAATCCATTGAATACACATCAGCTAATTTTTCTATATAAACGGCTCTATATTTTTCGTATGAGATTTCATCTGAATTATTGCTTAATGAATAAAAAGAAGTAAACAAGCTCAGAGCAGCAAGAATAATCATACTTCCATAAGCCAAATAAACCTTTGTCCTCGATTCAGATGATTTTCGCATTCGATAATTTCTAAGCACCATATCATCAAAACTTTCTTTTGTTTCGATGGTGCTTATTTTTGCATTATCGAATAGGCTCTCTATAAGTTTATCACTATCTATCATTCCCCTATTTCCTTTTTAGTTTTTTGACGAACTAATTATTTAAAAACATTCGCTTATCAATAATCTTCTTTAAATTATTTTTTGCTCTTATCATTAACGATTCGACTGCTTGAATGGAAACATCCATTACTTCAGCAGCTTCTTTATATGTCATTTCTTGTAGTTTTATCAATGTTATTGCTATTCTTTGATTTTCAGGTAATTTTGCCAATGCTTGATTCAACAATTCTTGTTTTTCATCTGTTTCAATTTGCTTTTGAGGATTATCCGGTGAATGCAGTTTTTGCTTATGATTTTTAAACTCCAAAGAAAAAATACTTATAAAACCTGCTATTTGGTCTCTTCTTTTCTTTGTTCTTATCATATCAATGCTTTTATTGACTGCTATTCGATAGGTCCAGGTCGATAAATTCGAATTTTGATTGAACTTTGATATAGATTTAAATATCTCAATCAAAGTTTCTTGGGCCGCATCTTCGGCGTCCTCATAATTATTCAAAAATTTATAACAGGTATTTAATATTTTACCTTTATGAATTTTGATAAAAAATCTGAACGCACGCTCTTCCCCGGCTATCAGTCCTTCTATTAGTTCTTTTTCATTCATTCAATTATTATCGTATTTGCAAACACATGAAATTTAGACGATACTTGGCAAACAAAACATTCAAAAAAAAACCGACTCCTTATTTTGAATCGGTTTTAAGTTGATTTTATTTTGATTTATACTATTAATTCCTTAATAAATAATGCAATTTCAATAATTTTCTCTTTATCAACAATGCTGAGATTGTCTTTGGGTGTATGAGTAATAGTTTGAGATTCCATATTATCAGTAAACCATTTAGAAGAAATTGCAATAGCCGGAATTCCAAATTGCAAGAAAATACTATGATCGCCCTGAACCCACTGAACACCCTCTGAAAAATCATCATACTTCTTCATTTTTTCTAAAGCTAAATTTTTAAAATTATCATCAATATTATAAAAAGATACTGCAGAATCTCCTTCGTAATAAGCGGCTCCATCTATATTAATATTGAATAAAACATCAGAAAAATCTCCTGCTTTGCTTTCGATATACTTCATCTGCCCAGGCACTGCATAATAATCTTCGCCATTAAATGCTATCAATTCAATACAATTTTTGGGATTTGATTTTTCAAGTAGCTCAGCCAATAGCATCAAAACAGCTACTCCACTGGCATTATCAATTGCTCCTGGGCTATTCTTTTTGGCATCAATATGGGCAGTAACCACAATTTTAGGTTTACTTATATCGCCTTTTCTTCCGATAATATTATATCCATATCCATCAATTCTTTCAGATTTTGAGATTAATTTAACTTTAGTACCTAGGTACTTTATTAGCTTCTCACCATCAATATCTTTCATATAGACATTAGGAATATCAAAATCGCCATCTTCGATAAATGGAAATGGATATGCTCCACCAGCTAAAGCTGAATTAAGCCCGGTTGCAGCAATAATAGCCTTCACACCGGATTTTTCCAACGCTTTGATTATTCTTTGATGCTCTTCAGGATTATAAAAAACAAAATTTTTGGGCATCATCTGCTCTCTTACAATTTCTGAATGTAGCAGAATAATTTTTCCGGACAAATCTTTAGATTCTAACTCTTCTATATTTGAAGCTTCTTCGAGTTCTGCTTCAATTTCAATTCCTAAAGAGTAAGGCCCCACGTTTAGATCAAATACATCATGACTACATTCAATTTTTGCTTCACCGCTTTTCCAGTCTATCGCTTCAAATTTTTGAGATTCTATTTCCCATCCATACTTCACTATACAATTTCTAAAGAAATCTGTAGCTTTGCGATTAGATTCGCTGCCCACCGAACGCTCAATCAATTCATTACATAAATAGTTCATGTAATATTCAGCATTCTTCAATAATTCTTCTTTCATGTTATTTACTCCAATGACTAATAATTGAAGAGCAAAATTATTAAATACAAAATGTATAAAATTGTAAAAATCCGACAAAATTATAACAAAAGATCAGATTCAACACATTCAAAAGAAAAGAATTCTTTAGGTGTAAGCCCCGTAAGTAATTTAAATTCTTTAATAAAATGTGATTGGTCATAAAAACCTGAATCATAAGCCAAATCTGATAGTTTCAAGCTTTCTTTATAGAATTTAAAATTTCTAATAGTTTTTTGAAGCCTGCCAATACGGAAGAACTGCTTGGGACTTAATCCAATCGAATCAAGAAATTTTCTTTGAAAAGTACGCTCGCTTAGGCATAGATTTTTAGCAATGTTCAATATTGAATCGTCAAATTTAGAATTTAAAATATTATCGACAGAATGTTTTATAAGCTGAAAATCAGGAAATTTTACTTTGTTGAGCCGATAAATCAAATATTGTTCGATAATTTCTATCTGCTTTTTATAATCGATAGTATTAATTAATTGTTCCTTTATTCTAAGAAACTCATTGCCTAAAACATCTTCTGCGGGAAAATTATTATCAGTAAATTCATTCAAAGGAAAGCCTAAAAATGCTTTTGCACCATAAGGTTTAAAATTAATTGATGTAAAGGCGGTCTCGCCAGTGCCTAATACATCAAAAGAGGAACATTTTTGTCCGCAAATATATGTATTGCTTAGTTTTTTGGTTTGAGTATTTTCACAAGTCAAAAAACTATTACCATAATGAATAAATAATTGCATACAACCTGTGGGAATAATTTTTTCCCTTCCGGAATAATTTATATTATTCTGTTTTGTTCCCCAATAAAAAGCAACATAATCTTTCAGTTGTTCGCAAGGATATTCGACGTAAAATTCCATAATTCTTCTTATTTTTTTTCAAAAATATCAGGATTAGTCTTAATGTTTCATTACTTAATCATTAATTTTTTGTTATTATTGTTAATTCTACAAAATAATGAAAATAATTAATTTTCATATTGTAGATTTGCAAAAAATAGTTGAGAAATATAAAAATCTTTATTTTTAAGTGAGAAGGAAGTAAAATGAAGATTAAAGGAAAATTATTCCTAGGTATAGGAATGATGTTTGTATTTATTATAGCGAGTAATCTGATAGGATTATGGCATTCAGGGAATATTGCGAAGGACTTAGACGAGATTGGGCATAGAGATTTCGAATCGAATTTGGCAGCTAACAACATTATCGAACAATTGAACAGACAAAATGTATATGTTTTTAGAGCATTATCAGGTATTAGTAATACTCAACAACTTAGTAGAAATCTAAAAGAATCCGATGAAAAAATTCAACAAAACATCTCTTCGCTTAAAACATACTTAGACGACAATCATTCAATCGAAACTATCAACAAACTTCAACAACAACTTCAACTTCAAGATGATGCTTTCTCAACTTTGATTAATTCTATTGAGACTTCTGGATACGATCAAGCTAAAATTCTTGTCGAAAGTAAATTAGAGCCTTACAACAAACAATGTAGACTTACACTCCAAGAGATTATTAATCAAACTGTCGAAGATCTAAAAGAAGACAAAAAATTAGCTGATGATAGTATTACAAGTTCAAATATTGTAGTTTTTTCAATACTACTAATCTTAATCGTACTTTCAATTATCATTATCTTTTGGTTGACAAAAGCCATTGTTAAACCAATAAATAGCGTAGTAGATGCTGCTCAAAAATTATCAAAAGGCGACTTGAATTTCAATTTAGAAACTAAATCTAAAGATGAGACAGCTGACTTGATAATAGCTATCAACAAAGTTAAAACTGAAGTATACGGTATTATTGAGGAATTGAAAGAAGTAGCCCAATCAATTTCGCAAGGAAAACTCGATAAGAGAACAAATTCATCAAACTATTCCGGTGCATTTTCAGAGCTGGCTGCAGAATACAATGTATCATTAGATGCAGTTATTAGACCTTTAAACGTAACAGCAGAATATATAGATAGGCTTTCTAAGGGCGATATTCCGTCAAAAATTACAGATGAATATCGTGGCGATTTCAATGAAATAAAAAATAATATTAATCAATTAATTGATACAATGAATGGATTTATCAATGAGATGGTTAATATGTCCAATAAGCATGACCAAGGTTATATCAGCGAGCGAATCAACGAAAGCAGATTTGTTGGTTCATTTAGAGAAATGGCTAAGGGAGTCAACCTTATGGTCGAAGGGCACATCAAAGTCAAAAAAATGGCTATGGCTTGTGTATCTCAGTATGCAATTGGTAATTTTGAACATACAATCGATAGACTTCCAAATGAAAAAGCTTTTATTAATGAAGCATTAGATACTCTTCAGAAAAACCTGATAAGTGTTACAAATGAAGTCTCTAATCTCATTCAAGCTTCTATCGATGGGAAATTAGATACGAGAGGTAATTATTCTCTTTATAATGGAGATTGGAAAAAATTAGTTGAAGGAGTTAATAAACTTATTGATGCTATTGTTTCTCCTCTTAATGTTACTGCCGAATATATTGATAGAATTTCTAAAGGTGATATTCCTCCGAAAATCGTAGATCATTATAATGGCGATTTTAACGAAATTAAAAATAATTTGAATCAATTAATTGATTCTCTGAACAGCTTTATCGAAGATATGCTTCATATGTCTAAGCAGCATGACCTTGGGTTTATTAGCATTTTCATGAACGATACCAAATATATCGGCTCTTTCAAAAACATGGTTAGAGGTGTTAATGATATGGTTGCCGGTCATATTAAAGTTAAAAAAATGGCTATGGCTGTCGTGTCTGAATATGCATTAGGCAATTTTAATGCTAAACTAGAACAATTACCAAATGAAAAAGCTTTTATTAACGATGCTTTAGATACTCTCCAAGCTAATCTTCTAAAAGTAACCAGTGAAATAAATGACTTAATACATGCTTCTGTGGAAGGCAAACTCGATACTCGCGGAAATTCTTCTGCTTATTCCGGAGATTGGAAAAAATTAATCGAAGAATTGAATGTTTTGATTGATAGTATTGTCGGCCCATTAAATGTTGCTGCTGAATATGTCGATAGAATTGCTCATGGCGATATTCCTAGCATGATTACAGATAATTATAAAGGCGACTTCAATGAAATCAAAAACAATATTAATTATCTTATAAACACGCTTAATTCACTAAATGAGCAGACAAATACTATTATAAGCTCAATTGTAGCCGGTGATTTGAATTATAAAGGTGAGCACACGGGATTTTCAGGCGTTTGGAAAAATTTAATTGTTTCGATGAATACTATGCTCGAAGAAATTAATAAACCAATTAACAACTTAAATCATATACTTATCAAAATTACAGAAAATGACTATACAGTAAGACCTGATGACAATGGCAAAGGTATTTGGAAAGAATTAAGTCATTCAGCTGATGAAGTTATTAATAGGTTGACCTTTGTCCAAAACTTGGCTATTAGCATAAGTAAGGGCGACTTGGCTTACTTGGATGATTTGAAAAAAATGCCTCAAAGAGGTTTAAATGACAAACTCAGACCGGCTTTCCTTGCAATGATGGAATCCATTAAAAACTTACTTGATGATACTAACTTACTTGTTGATTCAATTAATATCGGTATGCTGAGCAATCGGATGGAAACTGCTCATCATTCAGGCGAGTTTGCTGCTGTTGCTAGCGGAATTAACAATGTAGTTGAAGTTCTAATCAACAATCTAAACCTTTCACTTCACTATTTGAGTTTAGTTTCAGCCGGTGAAAAACTAAATAAATTAAATCTAGATGAATACAATGGAGATTTCAAAAAAGTACCAAATACAATCAATAAGCTTAGAGATTTCCTAAATTCTATGATCGAAGATACTCAATCGGCTGCCAACGCTGCTGTCAATGGTAAATTAAATCAAAGAATTGATTCCAAGAAATATCCCGGCACTTGGAACTTAATTGTTGATGGATTTAATAATACATTAGATGTCATGGTCGAACAATTTATGATTGCACTCGATTTTCTTGAGAAAGTTTCTAATGGAGATGATATTCAACTTTATGAAGAAGCTAAGTATAACGGGGAATTTCGGATTATGATTACTAATATTAACAGATTAAGAAACTTCCTCTATACTATGATTGATGATACTCAATCTACTGCTAATCTGACTAGTGCAGGCGACTTATCCCAACGTATAGATCTCAGCAAATATCCTGGAAGTTGGGGTATTATTACCGGTGGTATTAATGCCACACTCGATGGTATTATTGAACCTTTAGAAAATGCTATCGAAACACTCGAAGTATTTGCTACCGGCGATATGACTGCTGTTATGAAAGGCGATTACAAAGGCGACCATAAACGTCTTCAAGAATCTATCAATAAACTCAGCTCATCACTCGGCGACCTTATCAGGCAAGTCCATACCGGTGTGACTGATACTGCTGCTGCTACTCTCCAAATTTCTGAAACCACAGACAAAATGGCGGCTGCTACTCAAGAGCAATCTGCACAAACTGAAGAAATTGCTAGTGCTGTTGAGCAAATGTCTCGTACTATCAATGAAAATGCTCAAAATGCTATTAGAACTTCTGAATTATCCCGAAAAAGTGGTGAAATTGCCGAAGAAGGTAAACTCGTTGTCGAGCAGACAATTAATAAAATGAAAGATATTGCTTCAGTTGTTCACCAGTCTGCTAGCAACATTGAAAGACTTGGCGAATCCAGCAAGCAAATTGGTGAAATTATTTCTGTGATTGATGATATTGCCGACCAAACTAATCTGCTCGCTTTAAATGCTGCCATCGAAGCAGCTCGTGCTGGCGAACAAGGTAGAGGTTTTGCTGTTGTGGCAGACGAAGTTCGTAAATTAGCTGAACGTACTACCGAGGCTACTAAGCAAATTGCTGATATGATCCAAGGTATTCAAAAAGAAACCGAAACTGCTGTTAAAGTAATGAAGGAAGGTAATACTGAAGTAGAACAAGGTATTACGCTTGCAGACGAAGCTGGCAATGCTCTAAATATGATTCTTAATTCTGCTAAAGATGTAATTATGATGATTACCCAAATTGCTTCTGCTAGCGAAGAACAAGCTGCTACAAGCGAACAGTTGACTCATAATGTTGTTACTATTAATAATACTACTGCTGATAATGCAGCGCAATTGCAAGATATTGCTAGTGCTACCGATGGATTGACTAATCTTACTGAAAAACTTAGAGATTTAGTCGAACAGTTCAAAGTGGATACAGATAATATCCATGATAAACACACATTATCATCCAAAGAGAGAATAAAGCAACTACTTGCTATTAATTAAAAAAAAAGAGAGCATGGCAGTTTGTCATGCTCTCTAATTAAATTATATTTATTATCATCCAACTCTTGTATTACCAAATCCATCACGGCGATTGAGGGATTGCAAAAAATCTCCACCAGATTTATTATTCGAGCTAAGTATATTAATCATTTTAGTATTATGCTGAATTTTCCTATCAATTTGGAAAAGTCTGTCTCTAAGATAATTCTTACGTTTAGCAATCCATATTTTATCATTCAATTTTTCTTCAAATGAGAATGGTTCTTGAGTTTTAAGCTCATTTATTCTTCGTTTTTGCTTATTAATGCTAGCTTCTAAATCTTTTAATTCCATTTTCAAAGTATTAACAGCAATCTTTGGATCAGGAAAATCAGTATTTATATCTTTGCATAATGTAGTATAGAAATATCTAAGTCTATCCACATCCTTACTTTTATAAGCATGTTGAATATTATCCCAATACTTTTTGAAATCATCAGTATTGCCGGCTACATCAGGATGAAGTTTTTTGACTAATTGCCTATATAATTGAGGCAATTCATAATTATCATTTACTTCGCAATTAATATTTGTGATATTGGCGAGCTTTTCATTTTTAGGTTTTTGAGCATCCCTCGATGAAGTTCTTTTTTGTTCTCTATCCATCATCATATTCATAAACCTGACAGATTTTTCAGAAATAGGAGAATTATTTCTAGTTTTAAGCTTAAGAA
Source organism: uncultured Hyphomicrobiales bacterium (assembly GCA_964493035.1). Taxonomy (GTDB): domain Bacteria; phylum Bacteroidota; class Ignavibacteria; order Kapaibacteriales; family UBA2268; genus JAUQWR01. Next base: position 11,019 of record CAZBNQ010000021.1, read on the forward strand.
TTTCAACTTTTTTTTCTAATTCTTTAGCTTTAAGATTTTTTTCTTCAATTTCATCTTCGAGATCACCAAAAATATTATCATATAAAAACATGATTCTCTGATAGATATCACTCTGATAATAGTGATACAAATCGAGTAACTCCAAAAGCTGGCATTTCAGGCTATCGATCGCCTCTTTAAGCTCGTTAATATTTGGATTGTCGTGAGATTTTATCATAAGCCCCCCTGCTTAAATGATTTCGCTCTTTTTTGAATTGCAAAGTTCATCTAAAGCTTCGAATGCATGCCTCAAATGAGGAATAACAATCGACCCGCCAATAACAAGAGCAATATTCATAGCCTCGATAATTTCTTTACGGCTGCACCCTGATTCTAAAGCTTGCTCTATATGATAAACAATACAATCATTGCATCTGAGCACCATTGACCCAACAAGCCCCATCAGTTCTTTATATTTAGATGGTATTTCTCCATCTGAATATGCATTTGTATCGAGATTATAAAATCTCTTAAAAGGAAGAAAATCTTCCCCTAATATTTTAGCATTACCATCGGTTCTGCGTCTATGAAAGTCATCTATAATCGACATATATCAGCTCAATTTTAAACAAATTGAATAAAAATAACCAAAAAACACATTAAAAATCAAAAAACGACCATGTATATAGAGGATGACAATAATTATGCCGAAATGAAATTAGAAAAGTATTCATATCCCAAAAATCCCCCCTAAAACACTAATTCGAAAGTAAAAATAATAAAAAAAAGTGATTGTCGAAAAACAAGTTTTCCACAACCACCAAACATAGTACAGCATTATATTTTAACAAGTTAAGTCAGTCATGAGTTGAGATATTTTTTTAGACACAAGCAATTTTTTGGATTTGAATCTGATTGAGGACGATAAGAAATTTCGTCCATGATTAATCTCATAATATGAATACCCAAACCACCGCGTTTGAATTGTTTGAAATATTCATTCATATCAGGAGCAGCCACTTCAAGCGGGTTGAATGGTGCGCCGTCATCCATAATATTGATTGTAAACTGCTTGTCTTCTGCAACTATTTCCATGCAAATTTTCTTTTGATTGTCTTTGTTGAATGCATGTTTTATCAAATTTGAACATGCTTCATCGACAGCAAGAGAAATTTTTTGGGCAATATCACTGCTAAAACCAAATTCTTGAGCTCTTTCGAAAATATACGAACGAATGCGCTCAAGCTCGGCTAAATCGCCATTGCTGCATATTGAATATCTATATTTCTGATGTTCATTCAACATTTTTTACCGGCTCGCTCTCAATAAATTTTCCTATTGCCTCATTTTCGGTCTTTACTATATCAAATAATAAAGGAAAACCAAGTAAATCAAAAACCGAATATACCTTTTCGTTCATATCAGACATTTTAATATCGCCACCGGAATTCCTGACGTCTTCTATAAAAGCCATAAATACACCCAAACCGGCGCTGCTGATATAATCTAAGCCATTGAAATTAACTATTATTCTATATCTTCCTGAATCAACAATATCCGCTAAGGCTTTTTCGAGTTCTGGAGCAGTATGTGCATCCAAATAACCGTGTAGGTCTACACACACTAGATCTTCGACATTTCTGCTCTTCGCTTCGAATTTGTTGTTCACCATATTCCACTCCATTTATCAATTAGTTTATATACGGATTAATATAAAAAAAGTTCCGCATATATTTTTTATATTACAAAAACTATTCCAAATTTTCAGGATATTGAATTTTTATTCCTCTAAAATGAATCGCAACCGATGTCATATCATCATGTTGATGTGCTGTCGATTTGAAATCTAATGTCATATTCTCTAGTCTTTCTATTAATTCTTCTGCAGAATCAATTTTTTCAGACATCATTTTCTTTCGTATACTATCCACTCCGAGCTCTTCACCATCTTGATTGCGCAACTCATTGACACCATCAGTATAAAGCAGACAAACATCTTTTGAGTCCAGAAGCAAAGTAGCTTCATCTATGAGCTTATCAAATATATGTGATGGCGACAACGCTATTCCAATTCCTTTAGGCGCAAGTTCGATCAATTTATTTTCGCTCTTTACTATCAATGGCATATGGCCGGCTCTTGCAAAAGTTACTTGCCCATATTTATTATCTATTGCCAAACAACCCATTGTGATAAAGCTTTTTTTCTCCATCAATCCAAATAATGTTGCGTTAATTTTTTTGAGCAAATCGGCCGGACCTTCGGCTCGTGGTGCAAATGAGTGGACTACTCCTTTGAGCTGTGCCATATAAAATGCTGCAGACATACCTTTGCCAGATACGTCTCCTATTACAACGCATGTTCTACCATCTTTGATTTGAACCACATCATAATAGTCTCCACCAACTTCATCTGCCGGGATTGAAAAAGCAGCTATTGAAAAATTTGTTATTATCGGCAAAGTTTGCGGTAGCAATTGATTTTGAATTCTCTTAGCAATCATCAACTCGCTTTGATATCTTTCCTTTTCGATCGAATCTTTTAATAATCTTGAATTTTCTAATGCAAGGTTCACATTATCGCCAAAAGCTGCTAATACCTTGACGTCGTCTTGCTCCAATCCAAATTCTTCTGAATCTAGCACTACCAATGTTCCAAACCTTTTTGTACCTTCAAATAAAGGTATGGCTATCATAGCCTTTGCTACAGGTATATAAGCATTCAAAAACGAAAACTCTTGGCTTTCGGGTACTGATGCTATCAAATTTGGTTTGACTATACTTAAAAATGAATTCTTTAGGTTTGTATTTTCGTGCGCCGAAATAATTACAACTGGATTCAAATTGATAGCAGCACCAATCTTGACTGAGTTGTCATCATTATATATTTCAGTCCAGACTGCCGAGCCGCCAGAAGCATGCAATGCTAACTGTGTTACAGTTTCCATCAGATAGCTAACGTCTTTAGACGCAGAATCAGTAATAAATCTATTTAAATATGTTAGTGACGTGATTTCACTGGTTCTTCTTTCCATAATTCCGGTAGTCGGCAAGGCAAACAGCACTGCAAAGAAGAGCCTAATCGAATATGCCGTTATAAATAAGATAGATGCTTGGTATAAATAACTTGTTCCGGGTATATGCAAAGTAAGAATTGATTTAGCAAAACTCGATTCTGTGCTTGATACAATAGACATAGATAAAGTAATACTCCAAACAATAAGAGAAAGCCATAAAAATCTAAACTTTCTGCTGCGTGGAAGTGTTGCAATCCATGCATTTTTCTTTGCAGCCAAGAAAACAATGATTGTAAAAATCAATAAAAAGAAAGAATTAATGTTTTCTAAAAAATCGAAACTTGGGCTTATATAATTAATAATCTCGTAGCCAATCAAATACATCAACCCGGCCGAAATTATTCTAATATAAGTTACTGTTTTTTTATGTCTTCTAATTAATAACCATTTATGCAAAAACCACAAAATTTGAGCAGATAATACTATTGAAATGAAAAGATTTAACTCTACAACCAGAAGCCCAAAAATATTAAATATCTGTCCATTTTCTGAAAATGAATCCGGCACAAACACTCTTGATATAAGTAGTCCGAGCAAAAACATAAGAATCTGCCCGAGTTCGCTCATAAAGCCTTCACTCAGATCTCCAGAGTCTTCATCAGTTTTTTTGTAAGTATCTGCAAAAAAGTATAAATAAAATGATGCACCAATGACTAATGACGAAATTAATCTCCACATTTGTAGATTGTCAGTATTTATTAGACCGAGGAAATAAAAGACTACATCTCCAATAAGCCTGACAATAATAAATATAATACCTGCAAAAAAAGGTATCAACCTATTTACTGATTTGAATAAGTTCATATTCTCCCGATTTTTAATTCAATGTATGAATTACGATCAAATCATCGTTTTGTTTCTTTTTTAAAAGTATTTTAAAAATAAAACCTTTAAACATATAATTTCATTTTATTAACTCAAAAAATCTCAGTAATTTTGAGGCTATTCAAAATGCAAAATAACAAAAAGTATATTATTACTTCTTTGCTTTGAATAGGAAAAAATAATTATAAACAATCTTAACAAATAAACAAAGGTAAATATGAAGTGGACCGAAAATATTGTTATGCTCAATGATGCAGGCTAAGGCAGAGATTTAACTTCAGTATTGGTTTATTAGATAAGTTTGTTAAATAAAATAGGAAAATAAAAAAATGATGGCAGCCATCGAAAAAGCTAAAGTTAAGTTTTCTAAAAAAGTGTTGAGAGAATATATATTTCTCACTATTGGTGCGGCAATAATGGGTATTGGTATCGGTGTCTTTTTGATCGATGCTAAAGTTGTTCCTGGTGGTGTAAGTGGTTTGTCTATGGCTATTCACTACCTTTCCGGATATTCAATTCCTGTCGGTCTTCTTATGTGGGGCTTGAATATTCCTCTTTATTTCTGGGGTCTTAAAGAATTAGGCAAAAGCTTTGCTTTGCGTACTTTCTTTGCTTTTACTCTCAATTCATTCTTTATTGATTTGTTTACAGGTAACTCATGGATTCCGGGACTTGGATTTATCAAACTTCAAAATATGGAAGCTATTCAATATCTTCTCAAGAATGACTTCTTCTTCCTTATTTTGCTTGGTTCTGTATTTTTGGGTATTGGACTTGGAATAATTTTCAAATTCAAAGGTACTACTGCCGGTTCTGATATCATTGCTTCAATTATGAATAAAAGATGGGGTATCAAACCCGGTACTGCAATAATTATTATCGACTTCTTTGTTATCACTTTTGCCGGCTTTATTATTGAATATAAAGGATTGGCTGACGATAAATCTGCATTAACTTTGACTCTATATGCTCTATTCCTATTGTTTGTTTCAAGCAAAATTATCGATTTGATTATTGATGGATTCGACTATGCTAGAGTCGCTTATATCATTTCCGATAAATTTCAGGAAATCGGTGATGCTATTATGCATGACATGGAGCGCGGTGCTACTTCGATCAAAACTCGTGGTATTTATAGAAATATCGATAGAGAAATGATTATGACTGTAGTTACTATGAAAGAAATTCCTAAACTTACTGAAATGATTAAGGATATCGATCCGACTGCATTCATCATAATTGCCAATGCTCATGAAATTTTGGGTGAAGGATTTAGACGGAGAATTTAATTAATCTATTGAGATAATGCTAATTGGCTTTAATATTCTTCCTTTTGGATAAATATTAAAGCCTTTTTTATTTCAAAAATATTATTTATTTTTGTTTTGAGCATATGCTCATAATTAATGGAGATTATTTTGGCTAGACCTAAAAAATGTAGACAAATTAGTTCAAATCCTGATTATTTGATGTATAAACCTGATGGTATTCCATTGTCGGAAACCGAACACAACATATTAGGATTTGATGAACTTGAAGCACTTAGACTATCGGATTTAGAAGGGATGAAGCATGAAGATGCTGCTAAACTTATGGCAATCTCTAGGGCTACTTTCGGACGAACTCTAGAAAAAGCTAGATTTACTTTGATCGAAGCGATACTCAAAAAAAAATCAATTGTTATTACTCAGGGTAATAATTGTTTTGCAGACAATTTGAAAGATAATCCCGATGAAATCGAAAAATTTGTTAAAGAGAAAAAGGAAAAATGCCAAAATTGTCCTAAATTAATTCAATACCTCAATTCTATTGAACAAAAGTAAAGGTGTATTATGGATAACGAAATCTTAAAAGTTGCTTTCGTTTCTGATGATGGAATTCATATTAATGGTCATTTTGGTCCATCCAAATTCTACTCTGTAGTAACTCTTAGCAAACAGGGAATAATAGAAGTAGAACAAAGAGCAAAAACAAATTTTCATTCACATGGTCATCATAATCATGCCAGCCATGCTACTTCAGCTCATTCTCATGACTGTGGTAATGGAGAAAGTAGCCAAGAAAAGCATAATTCTATGATTAACAATATCATGGATTGTCATATTTTAGTTTCTGGGGGTATGGGTTATGGAATATTTTCAGCATTGCAAAACTCAAATATTCAACCCATTATTACACATCATAAAACGATTAATGAAGCTGTCGAAAACATCATAAATGGCACAATAATCAACCATCATGAAAAACTTCATTAATATAAAGGCATTTTTTGTCATCTATTCATTTGTTGAATATATGCTTTATTAGTAATTTGCTTTTTTATATAAATCCAATTGGAGGAATACTTGAAAAATATTAGAAAT
>CAZBNQ010000022.1:0-17240 GCA_964493035.1 uncultured Hyphomicrobiales bacterium
CTGCTTATCTTTTGGCAGGCTTAGAATTTGGTATTCCTCTCTCAGCTCAATACAGCTTTGGAATAGACAAGACTTCTGATGAATATAATGATATTCCTGATAAAAATGTGCGCATGGCTCTTGCTTTAGGTGCTGGTTATGAATTTTCTATTGATAAAAGATTCAAGATAAGTCCCGAAGCTTCTTTCCATATTCCATTTACTAAAGTATCATCTGCCAACGATTGGTCACCTTGGTCTGCATCGCAATTGCGTATTGGTGTTTCTGTTACTTACAGCTTGACTGATGACAATTCCAATCAGGCTCCACAAACTGAAGAAAACTACCTTAAAGTAGAATTTAGCGAAGTGAAATATTATGATAAGCAATTTAAATCTTATCCTTTGAAAAAAGTAACTGTCGAAGAAACTCAATATGCCGAATTATTCCCATTGCTGCCTTATGTATTCTTCAATGAAAAATCCACTGAAATGAATGAAAATACTAATCTATCCGGCAAAAGACAAGCCGGCAGCTTTACTATGGCCGAATTGTCGCCTGATGCTGTATTGATTAACAACCAAACTTTGGATATTATCGGATATAGAATGAATGAAAATAAAAATGCAAAAATCACTCTCACCGGTACTATTGATTCAAAAACTGAAACTGATACAAAATTAGCTGAAAATCGTGCTGAATTAACAAAGAAATATTTAGTAGATAATTATGATATCGAAGCTAATAGAATTGAAACCGCTTCAGCTAAATTACCAAATAAACCTTCAACTTTAAAAGATCCTGATGGTATCGCCGAAAATCGTCGTGTCGAAATCACAAGTACAAACCAAGATATTTTAGCTCCTATTTTGATTGAAAAAGACAGACAACGTATTTCTGATCCTGACTTGGTAGAATTTGTTCCTAATATCTCTGCTTCTCATCCTATTAAATCATGGGATTTAGATATCAAACAATCCGGCAAAACTATTAGAAAATTTTCAGGCAAAGGCGAAATTAAACCTATTAAATGGGCAATTATTCCTAATGAACTTACTGCAAGCCAAATTCCTCTCGATTATACTCTTACTGTCGAGACTGAATCTGGCCTAGTAGAATCAAGTGTTGGCTCCGTTCCTGTAGAATTCTTCTCATTTACTCGTAAAAAAACTGAAGACAAAGCCGACAAATCAGTATCTAAATACAGTTTAGTTGTGTTTGATTTTGATAGTCCGGAAATCAGCGAACAAGATAGAGCTATCATTGATAAACATGTAATACCCGCGATTAAGCAAAATTCTACTGTTCAGATCTATGGCTATACCGATAGAATTGGCGATGCGACTTACAACAAAAAATTAGCTTTGCAAAGAGCAGAAAACGTGAAAAAATATATTGAATCAAAATCCAAATCATCAAAATTTGAAACTTATGGAATTGGTGAAAATGAATTAGTATATGATAATGAATACCCGAGCGGTAGATTTTTATCTCGTACTGTTCAAATAATTGTTATTACTCCAAAGAATTAATATTCTGATAGCTAATAATAAAAAAGCAGCCAATCTAATAAATTGGCTGCTTTTTTCCTTTATGTATGAGAATTTTATCTTTTAAAATTCTTTTTATTTCTATTTTTATTACGTGCTTCAGCTAATTGCCTTTCTTCCACATATCTTTTTCTATTAGAAGTATCCATTGGATCGGGCATAACAACAGGTTTTGCAGGTGGTTGGATTGGCGCCATACCAACAGCTGCCATAGCACGTGCAGCCATTTCGCTTAATGATGGTCTGCCACGTCTTTTGGTATCCTGTGTTTTGGATTTTGCAGCTGGCTTTGTTGTTTTAGCTGGAGCTGGTTTTGCAACTGGCTTTGCAGCTGGCTTTGCAGCTTTTGATGTATTAGCAGCCGGACGAACTGCAGCGATTGGAGCTTCGCTCAATCTTGGTCTGCCGCGTCTTCTTGGGGCTTCTTCAACAACTGGTGCTGGAGCTGGCTTCTTAGCTTTTGCAACTGGTTTTGCTGGTGCTGCTTTTACTGCTTTTGCTGTTTTGGCAGTTGGGCGTACTGCAGCGATTGGAGCTTCGCTCAATCTTGGTCTGCCACGTCTTCTTGGGGCTTCGACAACTACTGGAGCAGCTTCTTGTTTGATAGCTTTTGCTACAGTTTTTACAACTGGTTTTGCAACTGGTTTTGCTGGTGCTGCTTTTGTTGTTTTAGCAGCTGGGCGTACTGCAGCGATTGGAGCCTCGCTCAATCTTGGTCTGCCACGTCTTCTTGGGGCTTCCATAACAACTGGTGCCGGAGCTGGCTTTGAAACTTTTGCCTGAGGTTTGCCCACTGGTTTTGCGGTAGGTTTTGCTTGCTTTTTATTGGGTCTGAGCATAGGTATAGGAGTTTCGCTCAATCTTGGTCTGCCACGTCTTCTTGGGGCTTCTTCAACTATAGGAGCAGGCTTTACTTGCTTGGCAATTGGCTTAGCCTGTGGCTTTGCTGTTGCTACAGGAGCATCGCTCAATCTTGGTCTGCCGCGTCTTCTTGGTGCTTCTTCAACTATCGGAGCAGGCTTTGCAGCTTGATTCGATTTTTTAGGTGCACCGGCTGCTACCTTATAAACAGGTAATTTTTGTGAGCTTGCCCCTCCTAAAAGTTGTGTTCTTAATGCCTCAGGATCTACAACATTAATTTTTTTATTCATAGAAATTCTACGTTCTAGCTCCTTACCACGAGCATTTGGAGCAAAAAACGATCCATCGCCGGTAATTAAATAAATAGGATTAAACCCAAAATAGAACAATCCATGAAGAAGTCTAATCGGAACAGGTGCGCGCCCTGTTTCGTAATTTGCAATATTATCACGTGTTTCATCGAATCTCTCACCAAATTCGCGAGCAGAAATCTTCGACCCATCTCTGATAATATGACGTATTAATTTAAGCCTTTGGCCTATTTCCTTGTGTAATTCCGGTTTTTTCATAAACACCCCGCAAAATGACGAAAAATTAATTTGCACACTGTGCATTATTTACATATTTTTGATATGTAATTGCGTCACAATTATAATGTGTAATTTTTGCAAACTTAATAAAGATATTTGTAAATACCAAATAAAAAAAGGAGCTATGCACGAAAATTCATCAAAATTCACTTTAATTAATAATTCTTTATGATAATATTCTTATTTTGACTATTGCTATAATGACTTATTATCACAATTAAAATGTACGCAAAACCTTGTATTAATGCTGTTTTCGAGTCCTTTAACTGCTCTACATATTGAAGATATGTTTAATTTGCTCGAAGACTTTTTGACTAATCAAAATTAATTATTTATTCAAAATTCTTTTGGAGTTTTTGTCATGAATAATGTATATAATGAAATAAAAGAGGAAGATTTAACCCCTGATCTGAAAATGATTTCTGATATTTGTGGTATTGATACAGTTAGAATTTTATTAAAACATTTTGGCGGACTTACTTTTTATATACCCAAATTAACTCGCCTCGATGATTTTATTAGAAGATATATTAAAATGTATCGTGATAAATCTAATAAATTGATTGCAAAAGAACTTGGTGTATCAGAGCAATATATTAGAAAATTTTTATAAAAAAAAAGCCGCAATCGCTGCGGCTGAATAAACGCACTATAAATAAGGAGTCACACATAGTATTATACGTGACTATCATTATTTAGTTTCATATTTTTTTTCTTTTTGTCAAATAATCCCTCAATGCTTTATCGAATGGCATTGAAGTATCAATCAGATTATAATCAATATTGTGGTTGCGGCATTCTTTTTTTATTGTTTCAATAAATTCTTTTACTGCATTTTGATAAGCAATCTTCATTTGATAAGGTTGGGATATAATTTCCTCTCCAGTCTCCATATCTTTGAATGTAGCAGCACGTCCCAAATTGAAATCTATTTCTCTTGGATCTAATGTATGAAACACAATTACTTCATGCTTTTTATGCCTGAAATGCTTTAATCCATTCAATACAGATTCAGGATTATCAAATAGATCACTTATAATAATTACTAATCCTCTCCTTTTTATTCGCTCTGCGAGCAAATTCAAACTGCTGGCTGTCCCGGTTTCATTTGCAGGGCTTGTTGTTTCGAGAGTTTTTAAAATCTCGCTTATATAAGATGGTTTAGAATTTGGCGGAAGGAAACTTTTGATATCAGTATCATATGTGCATAGCCCGACAGCATCTCTTTGTTTAATCATTAATAATGCTAAAGACGCTGCAAGATAAGAAGCATATTCAAATTTAGAAATTATTCCTTTTGAAGAATATTTCATGGATGCACTTGCATCTACTGCTATCATGCTACGCAAGTTTGTTTCTTCTTCAAATTGCTTTACATAGTATTTATTTGTTCTTGCAAATACTTTCCAATCTATATGCCTTATTTCATCACCTTGGCGATATTGGCGATGCTCAGCAAATTCCACACTAAATCCATGATATGGAGATCTATGAAGCCCAGTGATAAAACCTTCGACAACTAATCGGGCTTTCATCTCAATATTTCCGAGCTTTGCAATAGTTTCTGGATCTAAATATTTTCTATAATCATTCATTTTAAATATATCTTTTTCAAAATTTTAATTGACGATAAGCAAAAATAAACATTTGCATGATAAAAACAACAAAAGCGCACTTGAAAAAGCACGCTTTTATTTATTACAAATAAATTTTTTATTACTTGATTTCTTTATGAACAGTATGGCGACGCAAGAAAGGATTGTATTTTTTCAATTCAATTCTTTCAGGAGTGTTTTGCTTGTTCTTGTAAGTCGTATATCTTGAAGCCGGCTTACCTTCATTTTTGGCTTCAGTACACTCAAGCGTTATCATTATTCTTTGTTCTTTCTTTGCCATTTTCGTAAATCTCCGACAATTTTTTAATCCATAAGACTACAAAATTAATACTAATTCTTATAATTTCAAAGAATTATTTTTCAATTATTTTTTTCTTTATCTCATTAAACTCATTTATCAAATCAGGAAGCTGACGCATACATGCTTCAATCTTAAATGCAGTGAGTCTATCTTTGATTGGTGAGCCGAAATATATACCTTTTTGAGTGACAGATTTTGATACTCCCGATTGGGCTATTATCGTTATATCATCGCAAGTTTCAAGATGACCGGCAAATCCTACCTGACCGCCAATTTTATTACGCTTTCCTATTTTAGTACTTCCGGAAACTCCTGCCTGCGATGCAATGGCTGTATTTTCACCTATAACACAATTATGCGCAATTTGAATAAGATTATCTAATATTACTCCATCTTCGATGATTGTGCTGCCGAGCAAAGCTCTATCTATCGTAGTATTAGCTCCTATTTCCACTCTATTGCCAATCACCACATTACCTATTTGCGGTATTTTATCCCAAGCTCCAGTATTTTTGTCTTCCAAAAATCCAAATCCATCAGCTCCAATCACTGCATTAGCATGTATAATACAATCATTGCCTATCTCAATTTCCTGGTAGCATACTACTCCTGCATTTATCGTGCAGTTTTCACCAATTTTTGCATTATCATAGAGAGTGACATGCGCAATTAATTCGCTTCCTTTGCCAACTACTGCTCCTGCTCCTACCACGCAATAGGGTCCAATATAAGCCTCAGGATCTATTTTTGCACTAGGATCTACAATAGCAGAAGGATGAACTCCTGACTTGCGTTTAGCTTTGAATGCATTATCTTTGAGCAACTTTATAAATGCCTCATATGGTTTGTCACATTTAATAAAAGTCAATCCTTCCTTCGGCACTTTATCGAAATTACTTGGTACAATAATAGCAGTTGCTTGTGTTGTATCCAAATATTTCTCGTATTCTTCTCTCGCTAAAAAGGTCAGTTCACCTTTGGCAGCAGTTTCGATTCGATTCAATTTATTAATGGTAGCTTCAGGATTGCCTACAACCACGCCTGCAATCATTTCGGCAATTTTTTTACAGCTTAATTCAGTCATATTCTAATTTAATTATTATTTAACTTCTTTTCTTTCAATTTCTCTTTCTTCCGGTTTTGCACTCGGATTTGGTTCTTTATCTTTGGTTTCGTCGACTTTTTCGTCCTCTGGCTTAGCATTAGGATCGGTCGAAGTTCTGCTTTTGCGTCTAGTTTTTCTAGGTTCTTTCTTTTCGTTGCGAGGATCTTTGTCAATTTTTTCATTTAATTGCTTTTGCAATTCATCGACATCGACACCGAGCTCACGCAATATTTTTATAGTTATATCATATTTAAAATTCAAATATGGAAGAGGCTGAGTGCTTTGATCCCAAATAATATCATAACCTTCTTCGGTAGCAACTTTTTGGACAGCAGCATAGATTTTTTCTTCAATTGGTTTCATAATTTGCTTTACTACCAAGTCATATTCACCATTTGGTTCAAACTTAGTTTTAGCATAGCCTTCTTTTTGAAATTTCAAATTTTGAAATTCTTTTTCTTTAGTTGTTCTTTCGTTATCAGTCCAGATAAGCCTGTTTTTTTTGATTTCAAATTCAAGATTATCAATTTGCAATTGCATAGCGGCAAGCTCGCGTTTCCATTCTTCGACCACAGACTGCACGCGTTGTTCTGCTTGTTTGGCTTCCGGGAATTTATCACGAATTGTTTCAGAATTCATAAAACCCACTTTCTGAGCATAAGTAGTTCCAAGTGCCAAAAACAAAAATATAGGCATTACAAGTGCTTTAAAAAAAATCTTTTTCATTAATTCTCCGCTAATATTCAAAAAAGACGTACCGTCTGATTTCATAAATACCTATTTATAAAACAAAAATTTGTAGACTTACTAAAATACAAAAAAAATATAATAATACAATTAATGACAAACTAAATTGAGATAAGTTACAGAATAAATAATAGAAAATTGTTGAGCTATTTTTAAAGCCCAACAATTATATTCGATTAATAAATTTTCGATTAGTAATTACTTACGATTTCTTCAAGATTATCATACATTTTGAATACTTTATTCAAATGAGTAACATCAAGAAGGTTGTTTACTTTGTCCGGAACATTCAACAAAAGGAAAGGAATATTATATTTTCTTAACGAACTCAATCCGCTAACCAACATACCCAATCCGGAGCTATTCATAACAATTACACCGGAAAGGTCTGCTACAACAGCTTTCAATGGCTTAGTGCCTAAGTCTTGAATTATCGAAGTAAAAGCTAAAGCATCATGCCCACCAAGCACTTGCGGATTCAATTTGATTAAGGCTATATCTTCTCTGCCATCAACTAATGCACAACTTATTTGGATGTTTTCCATAACCTATAAATTATTGTGAATTAAATATATTCAATAATACAAATTTTTAGCTTAACTAAAAAGAAATTTTTCAAAATTCATCTTAGCAATAAATAAAAAAGGCTGCTTTTTTGAGCAGCCTTATATAGAAAGTATTTTGTTTTTAGTTTGCTTTTGCAGCATCGATTACTTCGTGCGAGCCGGATTCCAAATCGATCTTTTTGAATTTTTCGAGATAGAAAATTACGAATGCGCTAGCAACATAAACTGATGAATATGTACCAAACAAGATACCAAGCAACATAATGATAGAGAAGCCTTGTAGCACCGGACCGCCCAAGAAGAGCAATGCCAAAAGTGTTAGAACTACTGTTGTTACAGTATTCACTGTACGGCTCAATGTTTCATTAATACTTAAGTTTGCAAGTTTGATAAAGTTCATACCTTTATGCTTAACGCGGTTTTCTCTGATACGGTCGAAGATAATAACAGTATCATTCACAGAATAACCCACAACAGTAAGCATAGCAGCGAGAACTGATTGGTCTACTTCCAAATTAACGATGCCAAGTTTGTTCATAATCATTGCAAGAGTAAATGTAATGATAACGTCATGAGCAAGAGCAACCATAGCTCCAATACCAAACATCAATTCGAAACGGAAAGCTATATAGAGCAACATAGCAACCATTGATGCCAAAATGGCTAAAAACGCTTTTAATCTTAATTCAGAACCAATTTTGGGACCGATTTTATCTTCTTTCAAAATCTTTACTTCTTCATTTGGAAATGCTTTTTTAAGTCCATCTTTAACTTTGATTTGTGCATTTTCTGTTTCAGTAGTACGAACCAAAAACTGGTTGTTCTGACCAAATGATTTAATTTCTAATCCTTCGAGACCAGAACTTTGCAAACCTTTACGAATCTCATCAGTGTGAATTGGTTTTGAAAAAGAAACGCCGACTTCAGTACCACCTTCAAAATCGATACCGTATTCTACTCCTGTAATAAAAGTGACAATAATACCGCCAACAGAAAGTAATAAAGATAGCCAAACAAAGTATTTGCGCGCTCCCAAAAAATCTATTTTTGTATCATGAAAATATCTCATTTTATATGCTTCCTTAATTAATTCTTTTCAAATTTTGGTTGACCGAAATCAAATGATGTACCGCCATTGCTTAAAATAATTTCAATCATAGCTTTAGTAACAGTAATAGCGGTAAATAAAGTAAATATAATACCAATCATAAGTGTCACTGCGAAACCTTGGATTGGACCGGAACCTAAGAAGTAAAGGATAGCACCGGTGATAAATGTAGTAACGTTAGAGTCGATGATAGCATTAAGAGCCTGGCGGAAACCAACATCAATCGAAGCTCTAAGCGAGCGGCCGTGATGTAATTCTTCGCGAATACGCTCGAAAATAAGTACGTTTGCATCCACAGCCATACCAACTGTAAGGATAATACCTGCGATACCTGGCAATGTGAGAGTACCTCCCATTGAAGCCATTACACCAAGAATCATCAATACGTTGATAATCACTGCCAAGTTTGCCAATACACCACCTAAGTGATAATACAACATCATGAAAAGAATAACAAGAATGAATGCAACTGCTGTAGCACTCAAGCCGGCATTAATTGAGTCTTCACCCAATGAAGGACCAACTACTCTTTCTTCGATGATTTGTACCGGAGCTTTCAAAGCACCTGCTTTCAAAACGATTCTTAATAGTTTTGCTTCTTCAATATTTGCCATACCGGTAATTTGAGAATTTCCACCAGTAATTTTGTTTTGAACTGTTGGAGCTGAATATACTCTGCCATCAAGAACGATTGCAATACGTTTTTTGATATTTGCACCAGTAATTCTTGCCCAAGCTTCTGCACCATCTAAATTCATTTCCATCATTACTACAGGAGCATTTGATGTTTGGTCGAATGTTTCTTGTGCATTGCTAACTACATCACCTTTTAATTCAGCTTCTTTTTTCAAAGCATGGAATGTAAAGATTTCCATGTTATTATTTCTTAATACTCTTTCGTCTGGTTTTGCTTCAATTGCAATTTCCAAATCGCCAGGAATCATTGCAGCTATTTCTGGGCGAGAAAGGATCAATTTAAATTTGTCAATAGAATCTTTCATAATTTGGAACATATATTCGCCATCAGGGAATACATCACCAATATAAGCAAACTGTTGTGCATTTCTTCCATCACGTGAAGAATACATTGTCATAAACATTGTTGTGAATGGATGGTCCATCACGAATTTTTTAGAAGCTGCTTCTTTGCTCAATCCTGCATATGGATCATTAGGATTCTTTGTCGAATCTTTCTTTGTTGTGTCTTGAGCTACTTTTGTTGTATCTGCTTTTGCAGTTTCAGCTTTCTTTGTTGTGTCTTGAGCTACTTTTGTTGTATCTGCAACTGGCGCCAAATTGGCCAATGGATCTGCATCAAACATGCTCTTGCCACTCTTAATTTTATCACTCAAATATTTGTCGATTTTTGCAAAGGCTTTTGCTATATCAGCATTATTACGAACAAGTTTGAATTCCAAACGAGCTGTAGTCGAAAGCAATGAACGCATTTCGTCTTGGTTTTGAACGCCTGGCAACTCAAGCATAATGCGACGTGAACCTTGTTTTTGCAAGTTTGGTTCAGACACACCATACTTATCTATACGTTGGCGAATTACTTCTTGTGCTTGATCAATAGCATTTGCAATGTCGTTATTTAATTTTTCAATAATTTTTTCTTCTGAAATTTCTTTTGAATTTCCAATATCAAAGTAATTCAATAATGACTTACCTTGTGGGCGAGCTATAGCTTCAAAATTGCGTTGAAAAATCTTCATCGCATCTTCATCTGATGATTTTGCTTCTTGGTTTGTTTTTGCTATTACATCTCTAAATGTTTCGTCTACTGTTTCATCTGTTGCAGTTTCTTCAATTAATTTTACTACATCCACTTCCATAGTGACGTACATACCACCGCGAAGGTCAAGACCCAGCTTAAGTCTTTTTTGTTTTGCTTCTTTTAATGCTTCGCCATATTGTTTCTTAAAATCTTCCATTATTTTTAGCGAATCTACACTATTCTTCGCTAATTTGGCTCTTTCTATTGCTTCTTTTTCTTTACCTTCGAGCTGCGCTGCTTGATAGGTTGGGTAGAGAAGGAGAAAAGCCGCTACAATCGGTACTACAATAAGTAGAATCTTCCCTAAATGTTTTTTCAACTAAAAGTCCTCCAAACTATATATCAAAATTATATTTATATTCTAACACATAATAATTACAAATTACAAATTTAATAACTTAATCATAAATTTAACAATAATTTTTAATTCTAAACACAACTATTTTTAAATATTTTCGTTTTTATATATCCTTTTCGCCTCAAATTCTTTATTTACAGCCATTTTCTACTTTTCTTTTCTTTATTTCTTTTTTCTATTATTTCATTCAATTTTCTCTATGTTCTCCTTTTTTCTTATTTTTGAGTTTTATTTTGGGATGTTATGGAATTAGATTTAATTATTATCACATATAATTGTGGCGATTTGGCTGCCAATTGTATCTCTTCGCTCAGTAATGCTGCTCCGGGCTTACAATTGAATATAATAATTGTTGATAATAATTCATCCGATGATACTATCCCTTATTTGAAATCCAAATACCCAAATCTCACTTATATCGTTAATCATGACAATCTGGGTTATGCAAAAGCAGTCAATATTGGCGCTAAGGCTTCCAATTCCGAGTTTATGATTATTTCTAATGCGGATGTTATTTATCATAAAAACTCTATTGCCAATCTTTATTATTTTATTAAAAATAATAACGATTGCGCTGTAGCTTCGCCCCAACAAATCTATCCTAATGGCAAATGGCAATATAGTTACGGCGATTTCCCGGGTTACTTTAGAGCTATCAAAGAAATTACACTTTTAAGTCAATTTATTAGACTTATTAAATCTAAAACTTTTAAGATTGGCAAATCCTCTGTACCATTTAAAGTTCAATATGGCGATGGTGCTGTTATGTTTGTCAGAAGGTCTGATTTCAATTCTGTCGGTGGATTTGATGAAGATTACTTTTTCTTCTCCGAAGAAATGGATTTCTGCTTTAAACTAAGTAAACTCAAAAAGTATGTTTATTTTGTTCCTAATTCCATTGTTACTCATGTAAGGGGTGGAACAGATAAAGTCAATACTAACTCTATAAAAAGAATGAAAATGCTTGCAAATAGCAAAGCACTTTTTTGCAACAAAAACCTTTCAAAATCTGAATCTCTTTTCTATTTTCGATCTCAATATTGCTTGAATTCATTGCTGCTTGCTCTGACTAATTTATTAGTTAAGTTTGGTTTCAAACGATTTTCTACCCGCAAAGATATATATATGGAAGACAAAAAAATATGGAAAGAAATAATTAAGGAAAATGCAAATGCATAAATTGACAATTGCATATAGAATATATCCCAAAGTATCAAAACGTCCGCCTATTTTTGCTGATGATAAGTATGCGCTTTCCGAATTATGTTTATCTTCGCTAATTTGTTCTTTAGATAATACAATTGATTATATATTTATAGCTTTACTTGATAATTGCCCTAAAGAATATGAAGAATTATTCCAAAAATATATACCTGAAAATAGACTTCAGTTATTGAATCTGCCCGGAATCGGTAATGCCGGCACATTTATCAAACAAATTGACTTGCTGCTAAACCAAAATCATTCCGAATTTGTTTATTTTGCTGAAGACGATTATTTCTATCTCCCCGGTCAATTTGCATCCATGCTGGATTTTATGACTAATCATAATGATGTCGATTTCATCACTCCTTATGATCATCTTGATAATTATACTCTCGAACTTCATGACTACAAATCAGAAATAAGGATTTCTTCTAATAAACATTGGCAGAATATTGCTACAACTTGCTTAACATTTCTTGCTAAAAAACAAAGTTTATTGAAGGCTCAAAACATATTCAAAAGCTATGCTAAACGCAATTATGATGCTTCAATCTGGCTTACTATTACCAAAATGAATGCATTTAATTTTAGATTAGTTTTCAAGCACTTGTTTAATGCTATATTTAAAAAATCAAAATTTGATTTTGTTTTCAGTTTAATTTATTTTAAAACGTATAGGTTCGGTCTTGGTAGATTGTTTTTCTCTAAATCGATGAAACTCTGGAGTCCGATGCCATCTATAGCGACTCATATGGAAGATAATTATCTTGCACCAAATATTGATTGGATTTCAAAATTCGAAAAAAAAGCATAAGCGGAGATATTAATGGATACTAATAAATCAAATTTGCCAAAACTTACAATAGCATATAGAATTTATCCCAAAGTTTCAAAGACACCTGCAATTTATCAAGACAATAAGCTTGCTCTTTCAGAGCTGTGCCTTGCATCCTTGATAAGGTCATTGGGAGATAAAATTGATTATCGATTTATAGCTCTTCTCGACAATTGTCCACAAGAGTATGTAGACCTCTTCGAAAAATATATTCCTCATGATAGGTTAGAACTGATAAAACTTGCTGGTATTGGCAATGGCTCTACATTCGTAATGCAAATCGATCTTTTGCTCAAACAAAATTTTTCTGAATATGTCTATTTTGCCGAAGATGATTACTTCTATTTAAATGATGAATTTGTCTCGATGATTGAACTAATGGAGCACAATCAAAACGTTCATTTCGTTACTCCATATGACCATCTCGATAGATATACTCTATCGCTACATAATTTCAAGTCGAAAGTTATTATCGAATCTAATAAACATTGGCAGACTGTATCATCTACTTGCTTGACTTTCCTAACAAATAAAAAATCATTGTCTGATTGCCGCAGCATATTCGAAACATATAAAAAAAGAAATCACGATGCTGCTATTTGGATGACTATTACTAAAATAAATACCTTTAAAATTGGATTTATTTTAAAATGCCTATTTAAGTCTCTGACTGATAAGAAAAGTGAAGAAGCCAGATATGCCTATATTTATAAAAAAATATATAAATTTGGCTTAAAAAGATTGATTTTTGGTAAGAAATTCGGACTATGGAGTCCGATACCTGCAATTTCGACACACCTCGAAAAAAGTTTTCTCTCACCTAATCTCGATTGGTATCAAGAGTTTAACAAAGCACAAAAATAATTTTTTTGAATATAAACAAAATATCAATAAATTTGTGAGTGGATAATAATTGAGTTAAATTATTTAGTTCCAACTAAATAGATTGTTTTGTAAAACTAAATTTTATTTTCGGAGGATATCATGGCTTATAAAATTACTGACGAATGCATCTCTTGCGGTGCTTGCGAACCAGAATGCCCAGTATCAGCTATTTCTGAAGGTGACGATCACACTGTTATCGATGCCGGCAAATGTGTTGAATGCAAAGGTCATTACGATGAAGCACAATGCGTTTCAGTTTGCCCTGTAGACGCTATTGTTCACATTGACTAATACTTATCTTAGATATAAGTTTTTAAAAAAAAGAGGCAGTCACATTTTGGCTGCCTCTTTCATTTATTTTCTCTCCAGTAATTCAGCTAATTGTTTAGCTGCATTTCGTCTTTCATATTTTGATACTTCGTCGGCTATCGGTTCTATCAGCATCTCATCAGATTCCCACGCCTTATAATATTTATAGAAAATATCTGCAATTTTCTCTAATTCTGTTTGATGGGCAACCAAACCTCCGTTTGTTTCTACCATTAGTTTGGCTATGGCACTGTTGTTTGGTGCTATTGCTATCAATGGTTTGCCAGTTCCTATATATTCATATACCTTGCCTGGTACAATTTCTTCGCTTTCTTTTGATTCATCAACTATTAGAAGCAATGCATCTGATTGGAACAAATACTCAATACTTTTATGATGAGGAACATAAGATATTCTTTCAATTGATTTCGAAAAACTTGCTTGATCATACATCTGCTCTACCTCATTTCCAAATCTTCCAACAAATCTAAGATGTATCTTATTGGGATCAACTTTATTATCGCTTATCAATTTTTCTATTGCTGCAAATAAGCTCGAAGGATTACGTCTTCCATAGAGAGAACCGGTATATGTAATTGTAAACTTATCTGTTCTTACTTTTGGTATCATAGGGAAATCATTAGAATCGAAACCATTAGGCACGTGATGAAACCTTGATTTGTCTAAATCAGGATATTTGCCAAACGCATCTTTAATTATTCCTTCCCATGCACATTCCACAGCATCAGCATCCGAAAAGACTGATTTCTCGAAATATCTATCAATATAAGCAGGTAAGAACCATCTCTTAGGAGATGAAATAAATCCGGTCCAAGGATCTCTAAAACCTGCAACCCAAGGCAATCCGGTCTTTTTATGAGCATAACGTGCTATCAAGGAGCAAGTGTAGGGAGGCGAACTACTATAAATCGCCTGAATATTATGCTCTTTGATCAATTCTAAAGCTGCTTTTTTTGCGCTAAATAGCCAACCAACTCTCGCATCAGGTATGAAAAAAGTTGCTCTAATCAATTCTGCAATTTTCTCTCTCATTCCGGGTTTCTGATCATCTTTGCGTATTGTATTTACGTCTATTGCAGTACCTGGTTTCTTACCAGTAAAAAGCCTATAAACGTCGTAAGGCTCGTAGATATGAGTTCTTTTTACGATAGTACCCTTAGGAATTTGCTCTAAAAGCGACTCATCACGAGCAGGAAATTGCCCATTTTCGACAGTCAATACAATTGGATTCCAGCCAAACTCCGGCAAATACTTAACATGTTTTAAAACTCTTTGAACTCCCGGACCACCGGAAGGAGGAAAATAATAAGCAACAATCAGTAAATTTTTCATTCAAAATCTATAAAATATTAATGATAATCAATAAAATGAAGGGCTAAACTCCGAAGAGTAAAGCCCGTCACAAAAAATGCCTTAGAACTCAGGCTAGAGCCAAAGTATCTATTCGATATTTTGAACTTGTTCTCTAATTCGCTCTAATTCTTCTTTTAATTCGACTACCATTTGAGAAATAGTCGCATCATTAGCTTTCGATCCGATTGTATTAATTTCGCGATTCATTTCTTGAATCAAGAAATTAATTTTTCTACCGGCAGGCTCTTTGCTCTTTGCAATTTCATTAAAGAATTTGAAATGAGACTCGAGTCTTACACATTCTTCAGATACATCCAACTTATCGGCAATCAAAACCATTTCCATTTGTAGGCGATGCTCATCGATTTCATCGCTTTCGAATAGCTGAGCAATTCTTTGACGCAGTCTGTCTCTTTCCATCGGGATGCGTTCCATACTCATTTTGTCGATTTTTTTGACATTATCTTGAATTTTTTTAATTCTGTTCATAATGTCTTTTGTGATCTGCTGTCCTTCGCGATGGCGCATTGCATCCAAATTCTTTAATGCTGCCTTCAATGCCTTAATTACTAAAGACATTTGAAGTGCTTCATCGTCTGATTTTTCTTGCTGGAAGAAAGTATCTTTGAAACTTAAAAGATGCTCAAACTTTACTGCATCTTTTATTTTGAGCTTTTTGCGTAGAGAGTTCAAGTTATCGTAGCATTGAGAAGCAATTTCTTCGTTTAATGTAAATTGTTTTACTGTTTCGTCCAGCTCGATTTGAATATTGCAGCTTATAGTGCCGCGTGTCAATGCAGACCTGATTATTTCTCTTACTTCTAATTCTTTATGAGAAATAGTTCTTGGCATTCTGCAATTGATTTCCAAATTTTTGCCATTTAAACTTTTTAATTCAACAACTACATTAACCCCAGCTTCCGAGGCTTCGGCTTTGCTGAAGCCGGTCATGCTTTTCATCATACGCTTTACTTTATTTTTTGATACTTAAACAATCTTACAAAATTACGATATTTCAAGGAAATATAAAATCATTCATTATAGCAAATTGCATTTTTTATATTTTCTGACATTTCTTCTCCACTTAATTCCTTGATTATAGCCAAACTAAAGTCAAATGCAGTGCCTGCTCCCTTGCCAAAAATTAAATTTTTGCTTATTACATATTTGGCACCTGTGTATTGATAATCATTGAATTTATCTGCTACTGATGGGTGCGATGTCAGTTCTGTACCACTTGGTATCAATTTATGCTGAAGCAAAATTGTCGGGGCTGCACATATCGCAGCTATCATTTTATTGTCTTGATTATGCTTTTTCAAAATTTTTATCAAATTTTGATTGTCCATCAAATTTTGAGTTCCTGTGATTCCACCCGGGAGTATAATAGCATCAAACTCTTCGCTTTCGTCTATCGAATCGATCAATATATCTGGTATAATTTTAACATTTCTGGAGCATGTTGTTATTTCATTTTCACCGGCTATCTTTACATTAAATCCGGCTCTACGAAGCATATCGATTATGATTACTGCTTCCATTTCTTCTGTGCCTTGAGCTATTGGCACTAACACTTGCTTGCCCATTTTATAATCCAATCACATAAAACATTACTAATAAGTAGAAAAATACAAAAGGTGCTACAAACAATATACTGTCAAATCTGTCGAGTATTCCACCGTGTCCGGGTAATATATGCGAACTATCCTTCACTCCGGCATCTCTTTTGAGCTGAGATTCTGCCAAATCACCTATTTGGCCTAATATTCCAATGCCTGCACCAATGACAATTGAGTGGATTGTTGCTAATTGCGGAATAAGCCAAGCACTAAGTCCGGCAAAACCTATGATTGAGAAAATGAAACCACAGATTGCTCCTTCCCATGTCTTTTTGGGACTTACTCTCTCCAATAATTTATGCTTGCCAAAGCTCTTGCCGCCAAAATAAGCTGCCGAATCGCATATCCACACTGATGCAAACATTATGAAAAGCAAATATCCAAAATCTCCATTCGTATATTTGTCTATTCCATAATACATCTTATTATAAATAAGTTTATCAAATTCTCTAAT
>CAZBNQ010000023.1:0-17140 GCA_964493035.1 uncultured Hyphomicrobiales bacterium
TTATTATAATTGAAATAATATTATGTTAGTAATGCCTAAACAATTGAAATAAATTAATTTTAATTAACAAATAAATATATTACTTTTGAGTTATATAATTGTTCAATAATATTTATTGACTTGTTATGAGAAAAACAATAGGACTTATTTTACTGTTTGTGCTTCCAATCTTGGCTGTCGTTTTAGTAATCAATACCGACAAACCTATGCCAACGAAGCTCGATAAGCTTAAAGAGAAATACTCTAAAAAGCATGTACCGGGGGTAGATCACTCTAAATTTGCCCAGTTAAACAAAAAATTTGCTCGACCACAAGATATTACATTAGAATGTATTTCTTGCCACACTGAGCGTCATACCGAAATTATGCAAACAACCCACTGGCGTTGGCTTTCTGATGAATATATGAAAGGCAGAGGGATTGTTTCCATCGGCAAACGTAATATTTTGAACAACCATTGTATTTCTGTTGGTGCTAATGAAGGTACTTGCAACAGATGCCATATTGGTTATGGTTACGACAGCAAGGATTTTGATTTTACTAAAGCAGAAAACATTGATTGTTTGGCTTGTCATGATAATTCCGGCAAATATGAAAAAGAAAAAGAAGCTGCCGGCAATCCAAAACCTGATTTAGATTTTGCTTATATTGCTCAGCATGTTGGCAAACCTAAAATGGAAAATTGCGGATACTGCCATTTTAATGGCGGTGGGGGAAATAACTCCAAGCATGGCGATTTGGAAGAAGCACTTTACGAAGCTTCTAAAGAAGTTGACGTGCATTTAGCTAAAGATGGTGCAAATATGCAATGTATTGATTGCCATGAAGCTGAAAATCACAAAATGGAAGGCAGACTCTATACTATGGCTTCCATGAATAGAGGTAGATTGGAATGCGAAAAGTGTCATAGTTCCAAACCTCATGATGATGATATTGTTAACGAGCATACTGTTAAAATTGCTTGCCAAACTTGCCATATTCCTATTTATGCTAAAGTTAATGCTACAAAGACTCATTGGGATTGGTCTAAAGCCGGCGATTTGAAAGATGGTAAGCCGTATGATATTAAAGATAAAGACGGAAATGAAATTTATTTGTCTATTAAAGGTGCTATTACTTGGGAAAAAATGCTTAAACCTGAATATAAATGGTTTGATGGTACTGCCCAACACCACCTCTTGGAAGATAAAATTACTCAAGTTCCTTTAGTACTCAATCCTCTCAATGGTGATTATGACTCTCCGGATGCTAAGATTGTACCTGTCAAAGTTATGCGTACTGTTCAGCCTTACGATCCTGAATATAAGACTTTGGTTGCTCCTAAATTGTGGGATAAAGAAGTTGGAAAGGGTGGCTACTGGAAAGACTTTGATTGGAATATTGCTATTGCTAAAGGTATGGAATATGCCGGAAGACCTTGGAGTGGCAAATATGGTTTTGTAAAAACCGAAATGAATTGGATACTTAATCACATGGTTTCTCCTAAAGAAAAGACTGTACAATGTGTTGAATGCCACACAAGAGACAATAGCAGATTGGCTCAAATCAAAGATGTTTATATTCCAGGTAGAGATTACAATTCTTGGGTTGATAACTTTGGTATTGCAGCTATAGTTCTTACTTTCCTTGGTGTTATTTCTCATGGCACCATTAGAATAGTTTATGGAAAAAAGAACAAAGTAAATAATATCGAGGAGGAAGATAATAATGAATAAAGTATATATATACAAAGGTTTCGAAAGATTTTGGCATTGGATGCAAGCTCTTTTGATTATTTTTCTTGCAGTTACCGGATTCGAAATTCATGGCAGTTTCAAGTTCTTTGGCTTCGAAAACGCAGTAAAGTTTCATATTATTGCAGCTTATGGATTTATTATTTTGATTGCATTTGCTATTTTTTGGCACTTTACTACCGGAGAATGGAAGCAATATATTCCTACTTTTAATAATATAAAAGCTCAATTGAATTATTATATTTTTGGAATATTCAAAAATGCACCTCATCCAACCAGAAAAACTCAGCTAAGCAAATTGAATCCTTTGCAAAGACTTACTTATTTAGGATTAAAAATTGTAGTAATTCCTATTATGGTTAGTACAGGTATTTTGTATATGTTATATAGATTTCCGCAAGGCGAAGGTATTAGATCTTTTGTTATTGCAGGATTAGATACAATTGCTATTCTTCATACTTTAGGTGCTTTTATATTAATTGCATTCTTTATTTCTCATTTGTATCTTATTACTACAGGTACAAATATATTTACAAACTTGAAAGCAATGATAACCGGATATGAAGACTTAGACGAACACGAAAATCATGATGAAGTTGTTGAACAAATTAGCGAGAATAAATAATGGAAGAAGTAAAACCATACATGAATCCTTATTTAGCAGGATTTTTATTGGGCTTGATCCTTTTGGCAACCATTTTTATTACAGGTCGCGGATTAGGTGCCAGCGGTGCAGTTAAAAGTGCTGTAGTGTGGGGAGTTGAAAATGTTGCTCCTTCTCATGCTGCAAATGCTCCATTTTACAAGGATTATTTGAATGAACATCAGGATGGCGCGCTTAAAAACTGGTTGGTTTTTGAAGTAATTGGTGTTATTATCGGTGCTTTTATTTCCGGTCTTATTTCTAATAGGCTTGGTTTTAAATTGGAGCATGGACCAAATACGACATCTAAAGTTAGAATTGCTATGGCATTAATGGGCGGACTTCTTTTTGGGCTGGGGGCTCAGTTTGGTAGAGGATGCACCAGTGGTGCTGCTCTTAGTGGTATGGCTGTTTTGTCTTTCGGTGGTATTATTACCATGATGGCAATTTTTGGTTCTGCTTATATGATTGCATTTTTCTTTAGAAAACTTTGGATTTAATCATTATTTGTTCAACAATTATTGAGAAATAAAATGGGTCCTTTAGTCCCTGAAATATTCAACCAAGAATTTAATTATGTAATTGCTCTTTTACTTGGTTTATTCTTTGGTTTTATTCTTGAGCAAGCCGGTTTTTCGTCTTCAAGAAAACTCGCCGGCTTATTCTATGGCTATGATTTCGTTGTTTTGAGAGTATTCTTTACCGCCGGTGTTACAGCCATGATTGGTGTTGTGCTTTTAGGTAATTTGGGATACTTAGATCTCGATTTAATATTTATTAATCCAACATTCCTTTGGTCTGCTATAGTTGGCGGTGCAATCATGGGGGTTGGTTTTATTCTCGGCGGTTATTGTCCGGGTACCGGTATTGCTGCCGCTTCTATTGGAAAGCTTGATGCTATTGTATTTTTCGTTGGTATTGTGCTTGGAGTTTTCCTTTTTGGTGAAATTTATCCAAGTATCGACTGGCTTTATACCGGATATAATTGGGGAGATTTAAGAATATTTGATGCAATGGGTATTTCTCCCGGTTTGTTTGTATTTGGAATGATTTTAATGGCTTTTGGTGCATTTATATTTACTACTATTATTGAAAATAAAGTAAATAAAACAAATATCGGCAAGCCTGCATTTTCGCTTTCAAGACCTGAATTTAAGTTCGTTTATTTTGCTGCAATTTATGTAGTTTTTGGATTTATTTTGCTTGCTATGCCTAGCCATAAAGATAAATTATGGAGCAAATTGAACGATCAATCGATCACTAAAAATTATAAAATTAATGATATTAGTGCTACTGAACTTGCTTTTAGGTTGCTCGACGAAGATATGTCAATTCAATTAGTTGATTTGCAACAAGGAAAATATTTTGCTAAAAATCATCTTCCGGGTGCTGCTAATTTGGAATTTGAAAAATTATTTACAAAAGAAGGTTCCGATCTTATAAATAAAAGCAAAAAGAATATTGTCTTTTATGACTACAATGGCGAACTTGCCGCAAAAGCTGCTGTTTTAGCTATGATGAATGGTAATAAAAGGGTTATGGCTTTGAAGGGTGGTTTGAAAAATTTCAATAAAGAAATTACACAAATTAGTACAAAACCAGGAACTGATCCTTTGAATACTTTAGCTGAAAGCAAATTCAAACAAAATATTAGTGAAAGACTTGCAATGCTTTCTAAAAAGTTAGAAAACAAGGCTAAGCCAGCAAGCTCTGGAGCTAAACGAAGCAAAGGCGGTTGCTAATTCATTAATTAAAATATGCCATTGGTGTAGTTTATGAACTTGGCTTAAAATCAACAAACTGCTCAAATGTAATTTAGAATGAATTTTAGAGACAGGTCTGAGACCTGTCTCTACGTGAAAAAGCCAAATTGAAGATTAATGAAAGCTGTTTATTCAGGAAAGAGGCTTTAAGACAATTCCATTTCTTTATTTTGTAGCAAAGTCAATATTGCACATAATCCCATAAACACTATGAAATCCCCATGCAAATCCAATTTCTTTAAAATAATCTGTCATTATTACTTTTCTATGTCCACGATTAGAAACACCGTCATCAATAATAAGTTGAGCAACAACTTCGTCAGAATTTTTTGATCCGAAAGAAATTACTTCACCATAACTTTTCCATTGGTAGTAACGTTTTATTCTATTAGCAGCAGTTTCACCATTAGAGCCATTATGCTGGGTCAAGCCTTTAGGACCAATATCATCTACATGATACTTTGCAGCTTCTGCCAGTTTATCATTGAAGCTAACTGCAGGAACAGATTTATAAGTATTATTTAATTCATTAATAGCTTCTTGAACTGCTGCGGCACCTTCTTGAGTACTCCATTGCTGTCCATTTTCATCAGTATAAATCTTCCCTTCAAATCTCGAAAGTCTTTTTTCTAAAATTTTGGCAAATTCTTTAGGATTAGATCTAACAAAATTAATCATATACAAAAGTCTATCTTTTGATATTTCATTTTTATTAGCTTCTGGTGCCGAAGAATTATTATTTTCAGAGCAAGAAATAAGAATAAGTACAAACATGGAAAATATAAGAAAAATTTTCTTCATCATTCACCTAATGAACTCTATTAATGGAATTTCAATTATTAATTCAAGCTTAACAGAAATTTATAATTGAATTTTGTTTTTTGAAATTACTTTAAATATTTGTATTTTCAAAGAAAATTTTAAAATGGGAGCAGATATGAAAATTAAAACTTACTTGTTATTAACTCTTATTAGTTTACTGACTCTGAGTTCGTGTATAACTGTTGGTAAATTTGGTGAGCCGAAAGGAAGAAAGATAATAAGCAAGCAATCTGATGTGAGCATTGAGAGACTTCCAGATGAGATTAACACATCTACTTTAGAGAGTAATGCATGGGTAGATGACAAAGAAAAGAATATTTATTTTTCGAGAATGACAGGATTTTTAGAAGCTAGTATTTTCAAATCTGAAAACAAAAATGGTAGATGGCTAACACCAATTAGAATGGGAAACCCACCTAATTCGGAAGATCAATGCTGGATGGGAAATGTAAGCAATGATGGGGAAACAATGGTTTTTGCTCGAAATCATAAAATTGGAGTCGGAGTAGCTGGCGCAGAGAAAAAAGATAATATAGTAAACTTAAATCAGGGAATATTTATTGCAAAAAAGAAAGGAAGTGCTTGGGAAATTGTGGAGGCATTAGATCCTTTTGTTAATTCGCAAGGTGATGGTGGTATTCTCTTTGTATCATATATGAATCCTTTTTTGACAAATGATGGGAAAAGACTTTATTTTGCATGCAATCCACTCGGAATAGGCTCAGGTCAGTTAGATCTTTTTTATATGGAAAAAGAAGGAAATTCATGGTCTAAACCTATTAATTTAGGTAATGTCATCAATAGTCCCGGAGATGAAATTAGTCCTTTCTTGACTGATGATGGAAAAACTCTATTCTTTTCTTCAAATGGGCATCCTGGAATTGGCGATTATGATATTTATCGTTCTTACTTAGTCAATGGCAATTGGACTGAACCGGAACTGCTTGGCTCGCCAATTAATTCTAAGGAAAGAGATTATGGTTTTATTGTATTATCGGATAATAAAACTGCATATTTCGGTTCTGCACGCTCCGGTGGAGGAGATATTTATAAAACAGTTGTGCCGAGAAAGCAAGTTGATGGCAAAAACATACCCCAATTTATTGCAATTGTTACTGATGCAAAAACCGGCAAGCCAATCAATGCTAATGTAATTATTAAAGAAGTAGGAAACGAAGATAATAGTATTAACGGCGAAACTGACAAAAACGGTAGATTTACAAGTCAAATTGAAAAAGGAAAAAAATATAAAGTTTGGGTTTCAAAAGATGCGTATGCATTTCAATCGCTTAATATAAATACCGACAATTTGAATTCAGATCTAAATAAAGAAATAAAATTAGTTCCTATCGAAAAAGGTTCGAGACTTATTCTAAATAATATTGTATTTGATTTCGATTCTGATAAATTAAGATCAGAATCTGAAGAAGAGCTTGATAAAGCTGTAAAGCTCTTGCAAGAAAATCAAGGATTCAATATTGAAGTGCAGGGCCACACTGATAATGTTGGAAATGAAGATTACAATCAAAAGCTTAGTAAGAGGCGAGCAGAATCCGTACTAAATTATTTAGTAAAAAAAGGAATCAATAAAAAAAGGCTCACAAGCAAGGGCTATGGCGCATCTCAGCCTGTTGCTGATAATTCAACCGAAGAAGGTAGACAATTAAATAGAAGAGTTGAGTTGATTTTTAAATAAAAATTGTTTAATTTAGAAAATGTTATTTTTAATTAACATTTAATAAATTAGTTTAATCGAAAAAAGGAGTTTGCTATGCTTAACTATAATCCTGTTAACTGGTTCGAAATTTATGTTGATGATATCGAACGTGCTAAAAAATTCTACTCAACAGTTCTAGAAAAAGAATTATTTGACTTGCCAATGCCAGAAGGAATGCAAAGCAAAATGGTTGCTTTCCCTTGGGCAGAATCCGGTAAGAATGCAACTGGTGCATTAGTTCAAATGGCTGAAATGAAGGCTGGTGGCAATAGCACTGTAGTCTATTTCCAATGCGAAGACTGCCAAGTCGAACAAGACAGAGTTGAAGCCGCAGGTGGTAAAATTCTTCAGCCAAAATTTGCAATTGGAGAGCATGGTTTTTGTGCTTGGTGCATTGATACTGAAGGCAATTATTTCGGTTTACATTCGATGAAATAATGATGAACCCGATCGTAATCAAATTTGAATATAAAGCAAATATCGATAAAGTATGGTCTGCTTTGTCTAATGAAAGCGAACTTAGAAAGTGGTTTTTCCCTGTTCAAAATTTCATTTTCGAACAGGATGCCGAATTTACTTTCTATGAAAGTGAAAATTCATCTAACTACTTGCACAAATGTAAGTACATTTCAATTGTCGAAAAAAAACTAATTGAGCATACTTGGGAGCATCCAAGCCATTCAAAAGGTATATCAGTTGTTAGATGGGAATTTGAAGAAATTGAAGATCATACCTTAGTTACTTTCACTCATTCTGGTGTCGAGAATTTTGCTGATGCTGGTCTTGACTTTTCGAGACAAAATTTTGAAATGGGGTGGAATGCATTAATAAAAACTAACCTGAAAAATTATCTCTATGGAATAAAAAAATTAATGTTCAATATCGAAATTGATGCTAAACCTGAAAAAGTATGGTATTTTTTATTCGATCCAGAAAACTATAAAAATTGGACCAATGTTTTTTGTGAAGGTAGTTACTATAAAGGTATTCTAAGCCAAGGAGAAAGAATACATTTTTTAACTCCGAGTGGCGATGGCATGTATAGTGATGTTTACTATATTAAAGAAAATTCTGTTATGTGCTTTATGCATTTGGGAGAAATTTCAGGCTTTAAAGAAGAACCAATCAAGGATGATATTGAGTCTTGGTCGGGATGTTTTGAATTGTATAGATTAGAAGAAATCGATTCTAAAACAAAATTAAGCGTAGAAGTCGATGTTATCGATAAATATGCCGATCATATGAATAATTCTTTTGTTAAAGCATTAGATGAATTAAAAATAAATATTGAAAAGAGCAAGGAATAGTATGAAATCATTTTTTATGAATTTTTTAGCTGTAATCGTAGGAATTGTTATTGGCAGTATTGTCAATATGCTTTTATTAAAAATTAACGGCTCACTGATCGCATTGCCGGCCGGAGTAAATGTTTCAGATCCTGAATCATTAAAGCAGGGCTTGAACTTATTTCAACCTATACACTTTCTGGCGCCTTTTTTGAGTCATGCCGGTGGTACTTTGGTGGGAGCAATAATAACCGGATTGATAGCTGTTTCTCGCAAAATGATTTTATCCTTATTAATTGGTTTGTTTTTTCTAATGGGCGGAATTGCATCTGTTTTTATGCTTCCATCACCATTATGGTTTACTATTATTGATTTAGTTCTTGCATATTTACCTATGGCAATGTTAGGTTATTTTATTGCTTCTAAGATAAAAAAATAATAATTATATGGAGGAATATCCATGAAAAGGAAAATACTATTCAGTATTTTGGGTGGATTAATCATTTTTATTTGGCAATTTTTGTCTCATGCTGGATTAAATTTGCACAAATCGGCTTCTGAATATACTCCCAAACAAAACGAAATTTTGACTAAGCTGGAAGAAATTGGTCTTGAACAAGGCAAATACTTACTCGGGCAACCAGATCCATCAAAAAGCCATGAAGAGATGGAAAAGGATATGTCAAAATATGAAAATAAGCCTTGGGCTGTAATTAATTATCAGAAACAAATGTCTATGAATATGGCTATGCCTATGATTAGAGGCATTGTGGTAGATATTTTAATTGCATTTTTAATGTTTTGGTTATTTATGCAACAAGCTGATAAGACTTTGAAAAACAGATTGTTGCTTGCTTTAATTGTAGGACAAATTGTATTTTTCTTTGGGTCTTATACTAATTTTATATGGTATAAAGATCCCGATATTTTTGCATATTTTTTAGATGCAATTGTACCTTGGTTAGCTTTAGGATTTATTGGCCATAAAATGGCAAAATAATTAATAAGGGTTTGTTTCAAAAAAAAACAAAACACTCTACTCTAAAGTAATGTATATTGTTTTATTAAGACAGTTTTAAGCTTAATCTTATAAGAAACAAAATTTCAAATAATAAGAGACAGGTCTGAGCTTAATCTAAAAAGAAACAAAATTCTAAAAGTATGAGACAGTTTTAAGCTTAATCTTATAAGAAATAAATTTCTAAATAATAAGAGACAGGTCTGAGCTTAATCTTATAAGAAACAAACTTCTAAATAATAAGAGACAGGTCTGAGACCTGTCTCTACAGAAGAAAGAGGATTTGAGGAAGCCATTCTTTTAGAATGATATTCAATTCGTCTTTTGAGATAATTTCATTGCAATCAATATTTCAATCCTTTTTTGCCGATGTCATTTCGATAATATTTGTTGTCGAAATTGATTTGATCGCAGGCTGAATAAGCATTGTTAATAGCTTCTACAAGATTGCTGCCCAATCCGGTTACTCCGAGAACTCTACCACCTGAGCTAACAATTTTTCCATCGATTGCTTTTGTACCTGCATGATAGACAAATGCACTGTTTAAAGGCTTATCCAATCCTATAATTTCAAAACCTTTATCGAAAGCATCAGGATAGCCGTTACTAGCTAAAACAACACAACAAGCAGTCTTGGAAGCAATATTATTAATAGAGGATAAGTCTAAATTGCCATTAGCAGCTGAAAAGCATAATTGAGCAAAATCACCATCAAAAATGCTAAGAACAGCTTGAGTTTCGGGGTCGCCAAATCTACAATTAAATTCAACAACTTTAGCATAATTGTCTTTAATCATCAGACCTACGTATAGGCAACCAATGAAAGGAGAACCTTCGTTAGCCATACCTTGTAGAGTAGGAACAATGATTTCATTTTTTACTTGATTGAGCAGATCTTCGGTAACAATATTAGTAGGAGCATAGGCACCCATTCCACCAGTATTTTTGCCTAAATCATCATTGCCAACACGTTTGTGATCTTGCGAAGGAGCAAGAGTAACAAAATTATGACCATCGCTAATTGCAAAGATAGATGCTTCTTCGCCTTGCATAAATTCTTCAACTACCAGTTTGGACCCAGCAGAGCCAAAAGCACCATCAAAAATAAAATCAATAGCTTCGTGAGCATCAAGTTCGGATTCAGCAATAATAACGCCTTTGCCGGCTGCTAAGCCATCAGCTTTAAGAACAACAGGGAAGCTGCCTTTGGTAACATATTTTTTCGCATCATCGATTTGATTAGCAGAAAAACTACAAAATGCAGCAGTAGGAATATTATATTTTGCCATAAAGTTTTTAGCAAAATCTTTAGAAGACTCAAGTTTAGCAGCGTTTTGAGAAGGACCAAACACAGGAACAGCATAATTGCGTAAAGAGTCTGCCAAACCATCAGCAAGAGGTTGTTCGGGACCAACAAAAACGAAATCTATATTAAATTTTTTACAAAAGTCAATAATCTCAGAATGAGAAGCCAAATTTAAGTCAACACATTCGGCAAGGAGCGCGATACCGGGGTTGCCGGGAGCAGCAAAGAGCCGAGGATTAGATTTTGAGTTGGCCAAAGCCAGAGCAATAGCATGCTCACGGCCACCACTACCAATAATAAGAATGTTCATAGGGAAATTTAAAAATTAATTGATAAACCACCATCTAAAATAATATTTGAACCAGTAATCCATTTAGATTTATCTGAAAGAAGGAATTCTACTACATTAGCAATATCCTCAGTATTTCCTAAACCTAATGGATAACGATGTTCAATTTTACTTAAAAAATCGTCACCTAAATGCCTAGCTTTGGATAGCATATCTGTTTTGACATGGCCAGGAGAAACACAATTAATACGAATATGTTCTTTACTTAACTCGATAGCTAAACTTTTAGATAAACCAATCAATGCAGCTTTACTAGCAGAGTAATTTGAAATCCCAGGTAGGCCAACAGAGGAAGTAATAGAACTAATAATAACAATTGAAGAAGCAGAGTTATGATTTTTCTTTTTTGAGAATCCTTTAATCAACATAAGATTGGAGAAATAATTAATATCGAAAAGTTTTTTAGCTTTTTCGTATTTAATAGATCCAATCGGTAAGGTATCTTGAATTCCTGCACATAAAACAATCCCATCTAATTTACCATGATTTATAACAATTAAATCAATTAATTCAGAAAGACTATCAATATCAAGAGATAAATCTCTAATTTCATAATTAAAATTAGGGTTTGAATTCTTAATATCCATTAATTTATCTTCGTTACGTCCAATACCAACAACACTTGCTCCTAATTGAAGCAAGTGTTGAGTTATAGAAAAACCAATTCCACTAGTAGCACCAGTGACAACAAAATTCTGCAATTGCATATTATTATTTTGCATTATTGATTATATAGTCAATCATATTATTAACAATACCTAATTTGAGTTCAGCAAGTTGGTCTAACGAAATGCTTATTGAATAAGTATCTTCAATTTGGGTTAAATAGTTAATAACCTCTAATGAATCTAAGATACCATCAGCAATCAATGCAGTTTCATAATTAATATTGACATCACCTTTAATATCAACTAAAATTTCTTTTAATTTAAGAAAAATATTTTCCTTATTCATAATGCCCTCTAAATATATTTATATAAAATGTTTCCCCAAGAAAGACCAACTCCATATCCAGAAAAAATCAATAAATCACCTTTGTTTAAATTGGATTTATTCAATAGATTTTTTAATGCAATTGGAATTGTAGATTGAATGGTGTTGCCGTAATTAGCCATATCAATTATCAATTGTGAATCATTTAATTTCAGTTTTTTCTGTAGTTCTTTTATTATATATGTATTAGCTTGATGAAAAATAACGTGTTTGACATTTGAAATATCAATGCAGTTATTCTGAAGCAAATTATTAATTGAACTAGGTATAACTCTAACAGCAAATTTAAAAATTTCTAAGCCATCCATAAAAACAAATGAGCTTTTATCTTGGTCTTTTTTAATGCTAGTATTATAAGCAATTAGCTTATCCCACCCTGAGCCGTCTGATCCAAAATTTGAAGCAATAACACCAAATGAATCTTCACATTTACTAAGTAGTATAGAAGTACCTGCATCGCCAAAAATAGGAGCAGTATTTTTGTCTTTATAATCAATGATTTTAGAATATTGATCAGCCATTATAATAAGTGCATAATCAACTTTACCGCTTCTAATAAAGTTGCCTGCGATTTCAAGTGAGTAAACGAATCCAGAACAACCTAAATTAACATCAAATGCGATACAAGATTTTTCAAGTCCTAATCTATCTTGAATTAGACAAGCAGTAGTTGGTAGTCTAAAATCAGGGTTTTGAGTACAAAGCAAAACTAATCCAATTTTACTTTTATCAAACTTGTGCTTCGAAAATAACAATTCTGCAGATTTAATACCTAAATCAGAAGTATACTCGTTCGGTTCAGCAATATGACGTTTGAGAATTCCAACTTTTTCCGCCATGAATTGCTTGTCAATCCCACAGCAATTAGATAAATAATCATTATCAATCTCTACTGAAGGCAGATAATATTCAATAGCTTCGATTTTATAATTCATTTTTTAATCCATTCAATATTTGGTTCTTTTTTTCTTGCCAATATACAATTGCTTTTGATAAAGTCCAAAATTCAATGTCATTTTTAAAAGATTTTCTTAATTTTTCAATGATAAGTTTAATATTGTCACAGTTATGAATATCTTTAAAGTGCCCAGAAGCAATAATTGGTAGAAAGTAATCATTATCTGAATTCTTAAACTTCTTAAATAATTTGCTAATCATATTAATAAATGCATCAGAAGGCAAATAATCATAGTCTAATTGAATACAATTTTTGGATAAAATAGCTTTTAAATACCAATTCAAATTTTTATTTATGTTTTTTTTATAGAAGCGATTTGAAGCAGGATATCTTTTTTCTTTAATTTTTTCTTTTTCTTTAAACCATCTCATTTCAATATCTGAAAATTGAGAATTAAAAAACAGTCTATAATATAATTTCGGATATAGTTTTTTAAGTATTTGAGAATCAAATTGATAGTTAGAATATATAGGAAACTCAAATAAATTAGAATTATCATCTTTATATTTTACTGATCGCGAGCTAATACTCCATGGTAAATAATTGCTATAAGCATCGGAATAATCGAAATAATTTGTGGATTTAAGATGCTTGGTTACAGATGAATCAGCTTTAAAATTGTTGCATTGAAGTGCAGGAATTACTTTCGATGAGGGTTCAATACAATAAGCTCCTGCTCTAAAAGCTATGCAGGAATAATCTGAAAATTTGGGTTTAATAAGTGATTCAAGATATAATTTCCCATTTTGAACTAACTCATTTATAGTAGATTCTTCTAGACTAGCAATAGACCAATTGTCCATATTTAATTGGAACTTATCGTTATTAAACCTAGCAGCAAACCATTGAGAATGAATATGTAATTGCACATCGCTACCATAACTAATGGCAAGTAATACCATTTCTTCCCATTTTTTTACAATATCTGAGTAATATTTGCTCTGAAGTTTCATAAAAGCAAATTGTTGCATTACTTCAGCCATTAGAGTAATTGGAATATTTTCATTTTTAGAATAATCTAAGAATTCACTTAAGGGAGCTACTTGTAGATCATAAAAATCACCAGAACCATCTCCAAATAATTCCCAATCATTTGTTAAAATCAAAGCAATTTTCATTTTCTATAAAACTTTTTTTTATAAATAGTAACATTATTCAAAGCTAAGTCGACTAATCTATTATATAATTTTGATGAATCTGCTATAAAAAAATCCATTCCTTCATATTTTATATCTTTACATTCATTATTATTGCAAAACTTTTTGAAAAATGCAGGTAAGTCAAATTTCATTTTCTTAAGGTCATGAGCTAAAGTTCTAACAATCACAGTATTACCTTGATAATCTATACATTTTGCATCAAATATTTGATCATGATACGGATTAACTGGATATTTCTCTTTCATTGTATCTTCAACTGCATGAACTGCTGATAAAAAATCACTTTTCACACCTAATCCAACAACTTTGAAATTTAATTTAGTAATTTTATAGTATGGACTCTCAAAATCATAAGGATAAATTGATAAGTGATGTTCATTCAGTAAGAAATCAATATTAGGTCCAATCCCAACAACGGATTTTGTAGGATGAAGGGATCTAACTGCATTTTTATCTCTTCTCGCATATTCATTTAATAGACCAGTATATGTCGGAGTTCTTTTTATATCAAATATTTCATTTGATAATAAATATTTATATGAGCTTATTTTAGGATATGTTGGGAATAACATATTTGCTTCAGGACCAATTACTTTTCTTATTATTTTTAAAACATTATAACTAGGAAAAGAGAGGTTGATATTAGCGATTGAACTATGAATAAAAACATTATCACCTTTAGATATTCCAATAATATCAGTCAAAATTTTTTCAAAATGTATTTCATCTATTTGAATCAGCTTTGATATTCGAGTTTTTGTTTTTTGTGTTAAGTAATTGTTATATTTTTTCTTAATTATTTGTTTTATCTGAAACATTTTATTACCTGATTAAACATTTAATTTTTTTGTTTTATTATTATAATAAATAGTTATGGTTTTAATTGATTTTATTTTTTTTGCAATTTCTGTAAGTTTATCCATAAGCATAAAAGTAAGGCAATAATTGCTTTCAGTCTTTAATACAGTATATTCTCTGCTAACAGCTATATGAATTAATGTAATGTTTTCAATAGAATCTCTATAGAATATCATTACACCAGAAAGCT
Source organism: uncultured Hyphomicrobiales bacterium (assembly GCA_964493035.1). Taxonomy (GTDB): domain Bacteria; phylum Bacteroidota; class Ignavibacteria; order Kapaibacteriales; family UBA2268; genus JAUQWR01. The sequence goes on from CAZBNQ010000023.1 coordinate 14,797, forward strand.
TGTTATTTTCTTCATTGAACGCAAATAATGTCTGTACATCCAAATTATTTATAACAACTTTAAGTTTATCATTACTTTGTTTGATTTCTGGAAGACCAAACTGATTGATTGAAGCCACAATTGCTTGTTGGAATTTAGGTTGCTCATCATTGAAAAATAACAAACTCTCTAATTCATTTTTATAATCAATACTAATTTCAGATGTTATGAAAAAATTCATATTTGCCCAATAATTTATTTTGTTTTTTGCCAAAATAATAGTAATTTTTATATTATCAAACAACTATTTGAAAGTGTTATATGAAAAAGGCCTTTATCCTATGTTTTGTGCTTGCAGTAATACCGATATATTCCTGTTTTGCAATTAATAATTTGTTTTTGTATAATAACAATTGTAAGTTTTATACCGATTCAAATGTTGTCGCTTTTATTAATCTTTCTTCACAAGATTTGTTGTTTTGTAATGATCGATTGATTGTTATAGATTCTCACAAGGATTCACTTATAAGAAAAGAATATTTTTTCGATAAATTAGAAATTGATAATATTAAATGTTTTAATAAAGCTACTTTTCCTATTAATATATATAAGAGTAGAGAAGTAGATAATAAATGTATTGAATATGCATATTATGATTTAGAAATCAGATTTAAAGATAAAACAATAATAAGTCTAAATTTTTCTAAGGATAGTTTTGTTTATTCAAACAAAACTATAAATTTGAAAGACCACTTAGGTAATAATATTTTGCTTGCAGATTTGATTAAATCAGCACATAAGCAACCCCTAAAGAAAAATGATCAAATTTTGGGATATTTTAAGAATCCAGAATGGTCTACATTTTTCGGAGGAATGAATTTAGATTTAGCAAGGTCTATAAGGATTGATAATGATAATAACATTATTGTGATTGGTACAACATTAAGTAATAACCTTCCAACGACAAACGGAGCATTTAGTCGAAATTTAATAGGTAATAAAGATTGCTTCGTTATGAAGATGGACCCCAATGGACAAATAATATGGTTGACTTATCTTGGTTCTGAAGATGAAGATAATTCATGTGTAGTGGCTGTCGATAAGAAAAATAATTATTGGTTTGGAGGTGAAACTCGTGGATTTAAATATCCCATTACTAAAGATGCATATCAAAAATATTATTCAAATGGTTCATCTGATGGTGTGATTGTGAAATTTGATAAAGATGGCAAAATAATTTATTCAACTTATGCTGGTGGGGGTGGGTATGATGCTGTTGCAGATATAAGAACCAATAGTAAAGATGAAGCTTGGATTGTAGGTAGATCTTATGAAGATTTTCCAACAACTAGCAATGCCATTTTTAGAAATCACGAATCCAATTACGATGGATTTATTATGAAAATAGATACTAATAAAAAGGTTTTATTCTCTTCTTTATGGGCTTTTGATAATGATGACATTATTGAAGGATTAAGTATTGATTCTAAGGATAATGTATATTTTTCTGGCTATACCATGAGTAGTGATTATTTGATTTCAAAAAATTCTGAAAAACAAAAAGTACAAGCAAGAGATGCATTTATTGTTAAATTGAATGATTCGTATAAAATTGAATGGTCAATTATTTTTGGAGGTTCAGAAAATGACTTTGGTAGTAATTTGACTGTTGATGAAAATGATAATATTGTTTTAGGTGGTTTAACTTTTAGTAATGATTTGCCAACAAATCAGCTTTCTTTTCAAAGAAATTTAAATGGTAGTGTGGATGCCATGATAGCAAAGTTTAATCCCAACGGCAAACTTTTATGGACTACTTATTTTGGAGGTTCAGAAAATGAAGGTGAGGATGTTATTAATGATCAGGGTGGAGGTGTATTTGCAAAACATAGTAAAATTATTCTCGCAGGTAGATCTTCAAGTAATGATTTAACTATTGGTTCTGATTATTTCCAAAATATTAATAATGGGGGTGCATATGACGCTTATTTTGTAGTTTTTAATGAAGATGGTAGCTATAATACAAGTTCTTATATCGGTGGTAACAATTACGATTTTGTGTGGGATTTTGATTTTAATAATGATTTCGATTTTTATTTGTGTGGTATGACTAATTCTTCTAATTTCCCAACCACCTCCAACGCTTTTCAAAAAGATATTTCGGGCGATTTTGATGCTTTTATTATTAAGTTTTCCGATTTTGTTCCTCCTAGTGATACTTCCAAACCTACTTTTGTTTCTGATATCTATGATTGTAATTCTGTGATTAGGTTTGTTTTTTCTGATCCTAATCTGAAACATGTTGAGATTGTTAAAAATGTAAATTGTAACTTCTCCTCCAAAAGTATTAATGATACTGCTATCG
>CAZBNQ010000024.1:0-16690 GCA_964493035.1 uncultured Hyphomicrobiales bacterium
GAGTGCTTTAGAAAGTTCAAATTCTTTTGTTTTAAGTTTCTTACGCATGATCAAATAAGTAGAAGTAAGAGAAACCAAAAGAACAAAAACAACCGAGATAATCATAAGTAAAGTAAAGTAGTTACTGTTTTTTGCTTCGAGAATGGCGGTTTCTTTTTTAGCAATTTCCAATTCACGCATAGCTTCTACTTTAGCAGTAGAAGTAGAGAGTAAAAGTTCAGAATTTTCAATATTTATTTCTTTTTGATACTCATCTAATTTTTTTTGATATTGGATAGCCATATCAGATTTATTGCTCAAAATATAAAGCCTAAGGAGCTGATGGTAAGTTTCACCAATATAAACCATATCCTTTTCTTCGAGGAAAATGGCTTCAGCTTCGTGAAGGAGTTTTTCTGCTTTAGAGAAATTCTTAGATTTAATAAGAATTTCACCGAGACCAAGATAGGCTTGTGCAATACCAGTGCTATTATTTAAAGATTTAGCCAAATCGAGAGATTTATTAAGATATTGCTCAGCTTCTTTAGATCGATTCAAATCAGAAAGAACGAGACCGGTATTGAAATAAGCTAAAAGCAAATCATCAGTTCTTTCCATTTTTTGAAGCAAATCATTAGACACAAATTGATTTAAGAGTGCGTTGTCATAATCAGATATTTCTTTGTAGCACATAGCTAAGTTCATATATCCAATTTGCATCAATTCTAAATCATTAATTTTTTTGGAATATTCAATTGATTTTTGAAAATAAGGAATAGCCTGAGAAGGCAAATCTTTTTCATAATAAATATAGCCATACATAATCAGAGCATTGGCAGCTCCAATATCACTTTTAATTTCGAGGCAGATATCATAAGACTTAGAAATATATTCTAAAGATTTCATTAAGTCTTTAATATCAAAATAAAGTACGCTCAATTTATAAAGAGCTTGAGCAATTTGTTTTTTATCATTAATATATTGAGCATTTTCGAAAGAATGATTTAGGGCTACAATAGCATTTTTAAGATCATTCAAAGCTTTATAACTCATTCCAAGCTTGCTGTATGAATCAATTTTACCTTGAATATTCCCGACTCGAGAGTAGTATTCTATGGCTTTAAGATAGTTAACTACAGCAAAGCTGTGATTGCCATAAGCAGCATCACAATTACCAATTTTTAATAAAGCATCAGCAATACCTTTATCATTTGATATTTCCATAGACATATTAAGCGCTTGAAGGGCATATACTCGAGCCCTTTCGGGTTCTACTTGTATGAGACTTTCTGCGATGTTTAATGCTTCGTTAATTTTGTCGATAGTAATCTCAGATTTGGGTATTCTTCTGTATTTCTCAGTAATGGTGGTCTGGGAATTTGCTGCTGAAACAAAAACCAAAATCAAGATAATATGTAGAATCAATCTATTCAATCAGCCCCCCAGTGGCTTTTAACTGTATGCTTTTTAAGCAGTTTATAATTAGAGCTTTTAAACCTATACGGAATAATATTATAATTATTTTATGTAAAAATAAGCATTTGTCATTAATTTTTCAACAATTATTTTGGGTTTTGTTTTCAATTGTTAAAAAATTATTACGGAATACACTTAGTGACTGTTAATTAGTCTTAAAATGCTTTCATTTTGTAGGTTTACGAATTTAATCATATTTTGAATAATTAATAGAAATTAATGTGTCGTCGTATTCTCTTTAGTTAATTATTATGTAATATTAAAAGACAAAAAATAATAATAAAATTCAAACGTTTATGAAACTTAGCATTGTAGAATATTTAATCATCATCTTCACGAGAGTGGGAGGCAGATGTATAACAAATCTTTACTACATTTTGAAATAATTGCCAAAGTACTTATTTCAATCATAATATTTGTTTTTGCAGGATTTTTGGATATTTATTCTCAAGATTTGGCGGATTCATCCGGCTCTTCGAGTTTGTTAAAAAATAAATATTTCAAAGTAAGAGGTTCTGCAAATTTGAATAGCGAATTTACTTCTATATCAGATAAATCAGTTGATTCTTCGAGGAAAACGCTATCACCCAACAATGGCATGCGTGGCAATTTGTTCCTTAATATTAATTTATTCGAACAAATTGATTTGCCATTTGAAGTATGGTTTAGTACAAAAGAAATCGGATATCAACAGCCATTTAATCAATTTGGTGTTAATCCCAAAATAGGCAACTGGCTTACTCTTCATGCAGGATATTTTTATAACAAATTATCTGATTTGAGTTTTGGAGATGCTCGAGTTTATGGTGGCGGAATTGACCTAAGTCCGGGTAACTTCAAATTTAGCTTTCTATATGGAAGAATAAGAGATAAAAGGAATGCCGATACTAATAATTCATTCGGAGGAGAATATAAGAGATTCGCATATGCATTTAAACTCGGCTACGGAAATGAAGATGGAGTATATGCAGCTCTTAATTTGATGAAAGCATGGGATGATACAAGTCGGAAACTTAATGCGTATAATTCTCCATTACCAAATGCAAATCTTGTAACGTCGCTTGATTTTGGAATACCAATCACAGAATATGTGAAGCTAAATATAGAAGCTGCTGCTTCTGCGTTTACTGATGATATGTATGCAAGCGATTATAAAAATTCGGATATCCCCGGATTTGTAAACGATTTGTTTGATGTTACTTATTCGTCAAAAGTTGATGCAGCACTCAAAGCAGGTTTGTATGTATCTTTGCATAGGAATTTTAATTTCAGAATAAATAGTCTTTGGGTTGGACCCGGATTCAATTCGTTAGGATACCCAAATATGCCAAATGATGTTTTTGATTTGACTTTTGCTCCAAATTTTAGATTTCTAAATGGAGATTTGTCAATTAGAAGCTCAATAGGTATGAGACAGAATAATTTAAGAAATAATTTGCTATCGACTACTAAAAGGCTAATAGGTTCGATAGATATATATAGCCAACTTACAAATCAAATTGCACTTAATGCTCAATATACTAATTATGGTATGAAAACTAAGATTAATAGAGATACATTGCATTTGCAAAATATTTCACAATCATTTACACTTACTCCCAGTTATGAATTTGAATGGCTCGATGGGCTAAATTCTCTGTCTGCAAGCTATTCCTATCAAGATGTAGAAGATAAAAATTCTTTCGATACAAATACAGTGCTCACTAAGTCACATTTTGTCAATATTAATCATAATATTATTTTCGAAAGTTCCTTAAATATAAATAGTTCAATGTTTTATTCAGACAATAGTACAGATATAGAATCAAAAATAATCGGAATCAGCGAGACTGGATCTTATCAATTTTTTGAAAAGGTACTTACTGTTTCGACAACATTAGGAATTACATTAATAAATAGTATAAGAGATGATCAGCAAATTCTTGCCAGATTTAGTGCTGTTTATTCTTTAGATAAATATGGAGCATTTACTCTCAATCTCACGAATATGAATTATTCTGCAGGCAGCAGTGTAAATGATGTCAATCAAGTACCATCTTATAATGAATTGCAAGGAAGCTTGCAATATTCAATTTCCTTTTAGTAGATGAAAAGGTGAAATTATGAAATTAAAATTTACAATATTTGGCATTATAGCTTTTTTATTTGCAATTGAAATCTTTGCAAGTGTCAACGTCAATATTCAAATAAGAAAACCGCTGCCACCAAAATTTTCAGATTGGAGAAATGATCCCAGCATTATAATGCTAAGCTTGACTCCCAGCCAAAATTATAATAATGTCCGGATTAGTTTTAGTATTAGCGATATGGATAAAAATCGTGTAGTAGTAAAAACTAAAGACAATTCACCGACTATGCCAAGATACAATTTGCAGTCTGGTGTGCCTTTGCTTTTGAATGGAAGCCAGTTGGTGAATGAAGAAAATTTGGATATAAATAGTAGCATTAGAGATAATGCAGTTACTACTCAAATGCTTCCGGAAGGAAATTATGAGTTTTGTGTGAAATTGCTTGACCCGAATGGCGAAGAAATTGCAAGCAGAGGAATCACATGTGCTCAAAGCTTTGTGAGAATACCAGATCCTCCACAACTGATTAATCCATTAGGTGAGGTATTTGCTGTTATTGGAGGAGAACAACTGCCAAATTTCGTATGGTCTCCTGCTGCTAATTTGCCAAGAGGAATGAGTGTAAATTATATTCTTAAAATTGCTCCTCTATTTAAAGGACAAGAAGAAAGACAAGCTATTGATAATAATCCGTTATTATTTAATAAATCCATTCCCGGTGGGCGCACAACTTATAGATATCTACCTTCAGATATGCCTTTTTCAAAATATAAAGATGCTGTGGCATTTGTTTGGCAAGTGCAAGCTGTCGATATGTTTGGGAAGCCAGCTACAAGAAATCAAGGGAAAAGTGAAATTGGCAGATTCAATTTTGTTGGCAAATCTAATACTAAATCAAGTATAGTACTTTTAAACCCAAAAAATGCAAGCAATATCGATAAAAACAATTTACTGTTTAATTGGACAAAAGGATTGAATAATCTGACTTACAAGATAAGAATTGCATATTTCACAAATGCTAATGGTGCAGAAAATGCTATAACAAGTGAAAGTTTTAAAGTATTCGAAAAAAATATAAATGATACATTTTATTTATACAATCCGAGTGATTTTCTCTTAGATAGTTATTTTTTCAAGCCTGACTTTGCCGGGTTTGTATGGCAAGTATCAATAGCTGGCAGTTATGATGAGTCAAAAATTTTGCCTAAAAGCAATACTTCGATATTTTATCTAAAGCCAGTGATGAAAACAATGTCGGGCTCTTTACCTCAAACCATAAATTGCTCGGTTTCAGAGCCTACAAATAAAGTATTATCCATCAAAGATTACAATATAAACGATAAAATAAAAGTTGGAGAATTTGAGTTAACCTTAACAAATAAACCTACAAAAGATGGAGATCTTTATAAAGGTGAAGGATATATAACTATACCATTCTTGAAGAATATAAGAATGGCAGTCGAATTTAATTCAGGAATTAGTATCAATAGCAATGATGAACTAATTGCAGGAACAATTCAAGCAAAAATGATTGATGGATTTCCAATTGTGCCGATGACAGGATTATCAGAAGCAGATATAAAAAAATATACTGATAAGTCTTCTGAAAGTGATAGAAAGTTAGGTTTTATACAAGAAAATACAATGGTATTTCTACCAATTGGAATTGATAATGTTATCAAACAGAGTCCATTTGTATTATCAATAGCCAGTGGTAAATTTTCTTCAACGGGTGCAATCCTTGATTTAGCATTAAGATATAAAATGCCGTTTTTGTCAAATACAGACGGATTAGGTTTTATTGGGCGCATCTGTATTAATCAAAGCGGATTTACAGGGCAAAAAGAATTAATGCTTGCAAATGAAATTGCAATTCCTAACTCTCCAGACTCATGGAGTTTTAAATTCAAACAAGGACAAGGTTCTGACAAAGGCACATATATTTCAATAAATAACAACGGATTTGAATCACTTAAGATATCAGCTGAATTAGTATTTCCAAGAAATGTATTAATACCATCTCCGGATGATGGAAAAAATATTTCTATTCCATTTGCATGTGAATTTAGTCAGACTAAAGAAATGATTGCTGAAGCTGCAATTAGTCAATTTTCGCCGGCAGCAATTAAGGATTTTTCCATTAGTGCAAACAAGATTTATATTGATTTGAGTAGTGCTTCAAATCCGAGTGGTATAGTATATCCTGAATCATATACAGGAGTAAGTGACAACACTTGGCAAGGCTGCTATATTAATCAAGCAAAATTAATATTGCCAAAACAATTTAAAACTTCAGGCAATAATCAAATTGAAGCTATATTTAGTAATCTTATTATAGATGAAACTGGAATAAGCACAAAAGCATCTATTCAAAATGTGGCAGACGTCAATTTAGGTGGTTTTGAAGCAAAAATTACTGAGTTTTTTGCCAAATTAGTATCTAATTCATTTACTGAAGGTGGATTCTCCGGAAAAATTAAATTGCCGATATCACCTGATGAATTAGATTATACAGGAACAATAACTCTTAATTCCGGCAAAACATCTTATAAATTTTCTGTTACTACCGATCCAAACAAAGGATTTAATGTGCCAATGTGGTACGCCAATTTTAAGTTAGATCCTACATCAAGTTTATCAATTATCGATACTCTTGGTTCATTCAAAGCTAAAGCAAAACTCGACGGAAGGCTTACAATCAATAGTAAAGTAGGTCCGGTAAAACTTGGATTTGAATTGATGAAATTTGAAAATTTTGTTGTTGATGAAAATGGTATAAATAGTGGAACTGTTGAATTAGGCAATCCACAAGAGTCTTTATCAGGATTTCCGGTTTCAGTAGATAAAATTGCTATAATATCTGATATAGTGAATAAAAGATGTGGAATAAACTTCCAATTGTCAGTTAATTTGTATGAAGCTGTTCTAAGTGGAAGTACCAAATTTACTCTATGGGCAAAGAAAAGCGGAAATAGCTTTGGATTTGACAAAATAGAATTAGATTCTGTGACGATAAAGAGTAAGACTTTGGTTGGAGATTTGGTAAGTATCGATGGCGGCTTGAGTTTTTATACAGATAATCCAGATTATGGTGATGGATTTAGAGGAAACTTGACTGCTACAATTTTGAACAAAATCCAAGGTAAAGCAATAGTTCAATTTGGTTCTAAGCTGAAAGAAAGCGGAACCGGAAATTATAGATATTGGTTTGTAGATGCTTCATTAATTTCGAATAAAGGATTTCCCGTTTGGACCGGCGTAGGTATTTTTGGATTTGGAGGTGGAGCTTTTTATAATATGGTAAGTGAAAGCAAACCAAATCTGCCCGGCACATCCGCACTCGATCTGCCAAGTGGAATAGGGACTACTATTTCGGGTGCAACATTAAAACCCAAAGAAGAAGGTTTGGGATTTATGGCTAGAGTTACTCTAGGTACTTATCCCAATGCTACACCTCTAAATGGTGATTTAGAAATAATGCTAACAATCGTCAGTGGCGGATTGGGCGAATTAAAAATATCCGGACAAGGTTATTTAGTATCTGAACTTCCTGCTCGCTCAAGCAAGTTAGGTTCAGCCATAGCAAGCATAAGCTACAACTTTGGCAATGGAATGTTTTTAGGCAATTTTGGTGTAGATATTAGCTTTAGTTCATTTGCAAAAGCAAGCGGTAGCCTGGAAATATTATCAAATAATGCAGCATCGCCTCCAAAATGGCATATATATATGGGAACTTGGGAGGATAGACTTTCTTTAGAAGTTTTAAGCTTGTTTACTACTCAAAGTTACTTTATGGTTGGTAATGATTTGCCCGGAGGACTTCCGCCATTTCCAGCAGACGTAAAATCAATATTTGCTCAAGTCGGAAAGCAATTGCCAATGCCAAATGCTAAAGACCAAAAAATGATAAGCGAAGGGCAAGGAATTTCGTTCGGAGCAAGTACAAGCTTTGGAGGAGATTACAGATTTTTGATATTCTATGCTCGATTGGCAGCGGGATTGGGATTTGATTTGAATTGGCATAAATTTGCTGGAGTTACTTGTGCTGATGGAACCGAATTAGGTATCAACGGCTGGTATTTAAATGGGCAAATGTATGCTTATGTTGCTGCAAATATTGGTTTGCATGTAGATCTTTGGTTTGTAGAAGGAGATTTTGAAATTCTTTCGGGTGGATTTGCTGCTATAATGAATGGTGGATTGCCTAATCCATCCTGGGCTAAAGGTATGGTAGCCGGTTATTATAGAATACTTAAAGGATTGGTCAGAGGGCATTGCAGCTTCGAGTTTCAAGTTGGGCAAAAATGCGAAATGATTGTTGAAAATCCTTTAGCTATGGGGCTGATTTCTGATATGCAACCGGTAGGCAATGATGTTTCTGTATTTGCCAGCCCTACTGCTACATTTAATTTCCCAATTCCTGATGAAAATAGTGATAATCATTTCGATATTCAGGTGATGGGTGCAGATGGTAATCCGGGTCCAATTAGAACATTTAGAATAAAAATTGATGAAATTCAATTAAAAAATAAATCTACTTTGAACAATGTAGAATATGTAAAAGGCGTTACAGACGAAGCTATGACTCTGGCACTTACTCCAAAATCAGTACTGGAAGCCAAAAAAGATTTCGCTTTTAGAATTAAAGCCCATGGCGAGGAATTGGTCAATAATGTATGGTTGCTAACTAAATATGAAACCGGTGATAAAAAGGGACAAGTAATCAGCAAAGATACAACTGTAAATTTCAAAACAGGCGATAGACCAAACAATGTTTTGGATGCAAATATTATTTATTCTTATCCAGCTCAAGGTCAAAGATATTTTATTCCAGATAAAAATAGAGCCAAAAAAGGTTATATAGTAGTAAGGCAAGACCAAGATTATTTATTTAACGAATATGAATTTTTGAATTTATTCGAAGAATATAAGAATAGAAAAGATCAATATAAAGTAGAATACCTTGCATTATTTAAATATGCCGGCAACAAGATAAAAGAAGTTCCTGCATATTATGCAAATAGTCCTTCGAGAGTAGAATTTGATATTACTCACTTGGAGCCTTCTCGAACATATAATGTGCAGATTATCGGAAGGGTAACTCCCAAAACCACTGTTTCTGACTTTAGTGGACTTACAAAAAAAGTAAATAAAATTACTTATAGAAAGGGTGGACCTAAGGGAGGAGGAATATCCTTGTCTGATGATTTGCAAATTGGTGCAGGAGTAAGTTCAAAACTTAAGAATGAATTAAAAAATAAAGCTAAAACATATATTCCTAAAGAAGATATTTTTGGAAACCCGGGTGATCCAAGAGAATTTGGAGTTGGTTCAAAACTTGATATTAATACAAATCCTAGTGAGATTGTTAGTCTTGCTGATAATAAAGGATCTGGATTTCAAAAAGGAATGCAGGTGTTTTCGAGTACCGGCAATATTGGATTAGTAAATACCGGAATTGCCAATTCAGGTATTGGTGGCAATATTGGTGGTGCTTCGACTCAAACACAGGTGATGATGGCAAAAACTCATTCCGGCAAGCAAACACGAAGTGCGAAGAATTATTCATATACTAAAAGCAAAACTGAAATAATAAAAACTGATAATCCTAAATTTTATTATTTGGCAAATCAAATGGATGAAGATGAGACTGTAGTGGACACAATTACTTCTCGAACTATTGATGTAACAGCTATGAAAACCCTTCAACCAAATGAAAAGTCTTTGTTCGAAAGTGCTTTATTCTTTAATACAAGTAGATTTACAAGTATTGAATCTAAGATGAATGGCACTAATATTAAGAATTCCAATATAGCATTAAACTATCAATTATATGGTTATTTAGATTTTATAGGTGAACCATTTGATGAATTTGATGTAAAAGGAAAAATGTATAAAGCAGCTAACCAACAAACATATATTTTTGGTCCATTTGTAAGATTTAAAATTGACGAAAATACAGATTGGGAAAAATGGGCAAAATTTGAAATTTATGATATGCATGATGGTGATTCACATTGGCAGAATGGCGATGGAACTTGGGCGCCGGTGCCAATTCCTTATTGGTTTAATGATGTTGGAACTAAAGCCGTTCCATGCGGAAATATGAATTGGACAGTGACACACAAGCCAAGCGGGCAAACTAAGAATTGTTGTGGTGAATTTGTTCAATATTTCAAAACTAATCTCGAAAAATATGATAGTTACAGAGAAAACTTGACCAATATGAATACAATTATTAATGTGATGAGTCCTGAAATTGCATTTGCTAGTTTGGAAGATGCATATCAAGCACCCAAAAATAAAAATTCTTTCACAGTTTTGGATATGATTTCATATTCTGCAAAAAAAGATCTGGATAATGTGTTCTACAAAAATTCTAATTTATATTGGAGCATGTGGAATATAGTTAATTTAAGATTTGCTGATTATGCTTGCTTGCTTACTTCAGCGTGGACTCTAGTGCACGGTGATAATTGGAATAAAGTGAATATGAGCGTTGGTGGAGTTTATTCTGCAGACGGTGCAACAAGGAATATGTATTATGCATTAATTGGTATAGACCAAGGCACTGCAGAATATCTATATGGATTGACCGATGCTTTGCATAAATATATGTCCGAATTTAGATATGACGACAAGAAAATAGCTCAAAATGGTCTTAATAGATTTGAAATTCAGACATATTATCCAACAAATGCAGGAAATTTGAAAGGTAATTTTATTATGTCTAAACCTTTTATTTATTATCCAAAATATTAATCGGAGTAATATAAACATGAGATATAAAGTAATTTTGTTATTGGTTTTGCTTGCGGGAGTTCTTTACTGCAATGATTTGTATTCTCAAAAGAAAAAGCAAGGCAAGAATCAGAAGACAATAAATATTACTCCTGAAGAAATGATATTTGAGCCAGATACTTTGAATAAATTTAGAAAACCGATAGAGAAGGACTCATCGGAATATTATATGCGTGAGGCAAATATCAAAGTAACAGCAATGAAAAGAGCTGATTCAATTGTTATTCGTTGGGCTGTAGATAGCCCCGGAGGCTGGATAAGTGCTAATAAACTTGGATTTTTTGTTCAGAGAATTGAAATCACTGCCAATAGTGCTCAGCAAAATCCCAAAGTATATTTGCATGCCAGCCCAATAAAACCATGGACTTTAGACGAATGGAAGGCAAAATCCAAACCAACTGATAAGTATTCTGCTATAGCTGCTCAATGTTTGTATGGAAAATCAGCAAGCAAAGATTTTTCAAAATCTGAAAATGAAGTTCAATTTGCGAGTGGATTGAGACAATCTGCAATGGAACTATCAAATAGATATGGATTTGCTATGTTTGCAGCAGATATGAGCCCTCACGCTGCCACTGGTCTGGGATTGAGATTTGTCGATAAATCTTTCGAAAAAAACAAGAGCTATATTTATATAGTTTCTGTTGCTAATATTGACTCTACATATACAATTCATGAAGGTATCGTGACTGTTGGCGCAATGCAGAATGATAAACTTAATGAGGCTCCATGTGGTTTGAAAGCTATATCAGGAGATACTTGGATTAGATTGGAGTGGGATTTTCCGGAAAAAAGTATGTTCACTGCATTCAATGTTTATAAATATGATGGAAATTCAAAAAAGTTGTTAAATAAAAATCCAATTGTTCCTTTTGAAATGGATAAAGATAAAAGCAGTCAAAATCCTATTATTATTAGTTCTTTTGTGGATAGTAATCTCACTAACTATAAGAAATATAAGTATTGTTTGACTGGTATAAATGAATTTGGCGAAGAAAGTGAATGTGCAGATATTGAAGGTATATCAAAAGATTTAACTCCACCAATAGCGCCATTGCCAAAATTAAAACAAATTAGTGCAAGCGAAGTGGAAATTACTTGGGAAAATAACCCTAAAAATAAAGATTTAGCCGGATATACAATTTCTAAAAGTAATGATTATGAAACTAATTTCAAACCATTACATGAGAATATGCTTTCTCCAAACAATACTAAATTTATTGATGAGAATGCAAAAGAATCAGAACCATATTATATGATAAGTTGTATCGATACAGCCGGAAATATTAGTAATTCAATACCTGTAGGCGCGGTAATAATTGATTCTACTGCTCCAGCTAAGCCTATTGGATTGAGTGGAGCAATCGATAGTAATGGTATAGTTGTATTATGGTGGAACCTTGGCAATGAAGATAATCTTGCAGGGTATAGAGTGCTATGGGCAAATGCACCAAACCATGAATTTACTCAAATTGCAACTGATATTGTAAGAGATACAGTATTTGTAGATTCAATATCAATTAATACTTTGAGCAGACGTGCTTATTACCGTGTTGTAGCTGTAAATAAAAGGCAGATAGCATCTGAAGCATCTGAAATATTGACTATTGTCCGACCTGATTTATACCCACCACAGCCTGCAGTATTTACAAAATTTGCAGTGAACGATAGTTCAATTCATCTGAAATGGGAGCATTCCAGATCGAAAGATGCAGCCAATCAAATACTTTACAGAAGAATGAGCGGCGAATCGCAATGGAATAAAATTAAAGAATTATCTATTAATGATTCAGAATTTTTTGATAAAGACATTTTGGGAAATACAAGTTATGAATATTCGATCGAAACAATTGATTCGAGCGGATTAAGAGCAATGACTGAAGATTATTTGTCTATAACAAGTATTGTCATGAACAACAATTCTGTTGATTGGGATATTGATGTAAATTATGACAAATCAAAAAATACAGTGAATTTTAATTGGAATGCTTCAAATAATTGTAAAGAAAAAGTATACATATATAAACTTTTAGAGAATGGAGAATTATTGTTATTAACAAAGCAAAATTGCTATGAAAATACATTTATCGACGAAAATATTTCACAAAACGAAGATGAAATAAAATATACAATCAGAATATTTGCAGGTAATCAAAAAATAAAAGAATTAATTAAACACATTAAAATCAATAATAGGTAAATTATAATGTAATAATTTTTATTTGTGATATAAATTATGTAAATTATAATAGTATAAGGCCAAATGATGACAAGTAAGGAATAAGATTTTCGTTGGAAATTCACTTTTTTCAAATATATAAGGTGTTCAAATGAAAAAATCTTATTTACTAATTCTATCAATTATTGCAGTAATTGGATTAATCAGCTGTGCAGACGAGACAGTTGTAAAAACAGAACAAGTTAAATTAGCAAGTTTTAATGGTAAATGGGAATTTGTATTAATTCCAGAAAAAATATCATACGAGCAGGATACAGTCAAAGGTGTCTATTCCTCTGCAGATGAAGCTCATCCAGTAAGTTTAGAAAATGTATCTCTTTGGGAATATACAAACAAATTGAGAGGCGAATATGATAATTTTAAGATGACTGGTACATTTACATCCGATAGTTTATATTTAGATATTTATGAATCCAAAGATGGACGACATAATCCTCTCGAAGAAGTTAGTGACATGCAAAAAATTGCAAAAGTATCGATGAAGCGTGATGAATTTGGTGCATTTAAAGGTCAAGGCAACTTCACAGATTATACTGATAATTTTTATACTGCTGAAGATAAGATTACAATTATTGCTAAAAAACAAGCAGATGTAAATCCTCCAGATGGAAAAAATTCTAAACTCCCTGAAATTGATGAAAGTTTGAAAAACAAACTATGCGATTATTGTTTTGACTTAATTGGCATAGGTTTATGGTTGGAAACAGACAGAACTGTTTCTGTAATGGGTGGTTGTGGATTGCAAAAAAATGGAAAAGGCTATTATATATTTGGAAGTACTGGTCCGGGATCAATAGCACCATTTTTGACACAAACAGTTTATTATCCTTACGCCGTAGATTTTTGTAATTCTGAAAAATATAGATTTCATGTAAAGCTTAAAAAACAAAATTGGTCTGTAACACAACTTGCAGAAAAATTGAATGGAAGTCCTTTATTGGCTGTATTAAAGATACCTGGTATTGAGCAATTGAGCAATGAAATGGTAGACTTCCATAATAAATTTGGTGGGTTTGGATTTTCAATTGGATACAATATGGTAAATAAGCATACAGCTTTGTATGTCAATACAGAAAGAGGCAGTGATAGTGATATTCAAAACCATAAATTAACAAAGATGGTATATGACGCAGTGAAAGGTCTAACAGTAAACCATTATATATACACAGGAAATGATATATCAGACACATGGCATCTTACAGTAAGTGCAGCATTAGTATGTAATGCTCCATTAGTATTTACATATTTGTTTGGTACAAATGATGTAGAATATGATTAAAACAAAATAAAAAAAATAATAAAAGGGCTGAATCATAGTGATACAGCCCTTTTCATATAAAATATAATCGAAATTACATAGCATCAAAGAAATTAGTATATTTACCCCAATCGACACCACGCATATCGCCGGATTTTTGGAATTGCATATGCATACCAAAAGCTGCAGCTAAAGTAACAGGAGTATGAGTATCATCGCCTGCTAATTTTGCATAATCCCACAATTGATTTTGGTAGTCTGGATGGACGCAATTATTAATAATTTCTTCCATTCTGCGTTTAGGAGATTTAGAGCGAAGGTCTGCCACACCTTGTTCAGTAATAATCACCTGAACTGAGTGTTCGTTGTGGTCAACGTGTGAAACCATAGGAACAAATGCACTAATCTTACCGCCCTTAGCAACAGAAGGGCAAGTGAAAATAGAAATATAAGCATTACGAGTGAAATCGCCTGATCCGCCGATACCATTCATCATTTTTTGTCCCATCACCTGAGTAGAATTGACATTACCGAATAAGTCAACTTCTAAAGCAGTATTGATTGATATAATACCAATACGGCGAGCAATTTCAGGATTATTTGAAATTTCTTGAGGGCGCAAAACGAGTTTTGGATGGAAGAAATTCAAATCGTCATAAATGCCTTTAAGAGCTTCGGAGCTAACAGTAAGAGAGCAACCGCTAGCAAAATTGACACGACCTTCTTTCATCAAATCGATAACAGAATCTTGGATAACTTCAGTATACATATTAAAAATAGGAATATTTTTATTAGCACCTAAAGCACCAAGAACAGCGTTAGCAATATTACCAACACCTGATTGAATAGGGAGGAAAGATTTAGGGATACGTCCTGCTTTCAACTCATGAGAAAGGAATTCAGCAACGTTTTCGCCAATTTTTTGAGTAACTTCGTCTGATTTAGTAAAAGCACCAACTTCGTCAGGAGCATTAGTACGAACAATACCAACGATTTTTTTAGGATCTACCTTAATAACAGGCTTGCCAGCTCTATCAGAAGGTTTATAAATAGGAATTTCGCGTCTTGCAGGAGGATCATCAACAATATGAACATCATGAATACCACGAAGTTCTTTAGGATGATATTCATTAAGTTCAATTAAAATTCTTTCTGCGCATTTGCAAATAGAAGGAGAAATACCAACCCCGGTAGTAAGTACAATTTCGCCATCTTCGGTAACATCGCAAGCTTCGATAATGCCCCAATGCATTTTGCCCAAGAAGCCATATCTAAGGTTTTGAGCAACAACAGAGAGGTGAGAATCGAAATATTCTGCTTTACCATCATTAATTAATTTTCTTAAGTCATTATTAGACTGATACGGAGTACGGAAAGAAATAGCTTCAGCACGTGCTAAAGAACCGTCGAGCGAATCGCCGGTAGAAGCACCGGTAATAACGCCAACTTTGAATGGTTTGCCTTGAGCATGTTCTGCTTTGGCTTTTTCACCTATAGCAACCGGAATCGCTTTGCAAGCGCCGGCAGGAGTGAAACCGCTGAAACCTATAACATCGCCGTCTTTAATAAAACTTGCTGCTTCTTCAGCGCTAATGTAATTCAACGACATTTTCTCGAACCTTTATTATTTTTTCACACAGTTATTCGCGCGATTTCCCATTCGCGCTAATATACAGAACTCAAAATTAACAAAATTTGAATTATCTTATACTATTATTAACAAATAATTTATAAAAATAATTAGCTTTTAATCCTTTAGTTCAATTTAACTTTGATTTATGAAAACATTTTGATTATTCTTTACGTCTAAAAATATTGATGAATTATTATTATTTTTATGATTAATTTTTAGAAATTAGTTTGGAAATGCGTATTTTGCAAAAAAAATATTGAGTGGATTATGAATAAAATCGGAATTTTAATATTTGCATTCTTTTGTTGTGCAATAGTTTTAAATGCTCAAACCAGCCAAGAAAAGCCTACTGTTGTTATTGATTCGAGTGCAGGGCAAGCTCTCACCGGTAGTTCTAAGTCTGGATTTACTGCAGAGCAAGATAGTTTATTCTTATATGAGCTCAATAACAAATTACCTTTTAGCGTTAGAATGCGCAGAGATTTAGAAATTTCTGATGCTCTCTGGAAATCTTATGCTAAAATCATTGAAGAGTCCCCTTGGGACTATTTCAAAAAGCATATGGCAAGCTTACCCAAATCAGTTTTTGAACCAACTGGACAGGAAATTGCCAATCATGAAATTGGTATGATCAATGCTTTGTCTATCCCTGGTGTTTTTAAGTTCAATCCTAATGGTGGTTTAGTTACTTTTGGTCAAATTGCTTCTTTTCTTGGTTTAACTGAAGATGTATCACCTGTAATCAAATTTCAAGTTAATATCACTGCCGATGTTGAAGTTGTTGTTTATTCTGTACAAGCTGTTGCTGTTGCTACTTTATTCAAAGGAGTAAAAATGCCCGGTGCATACACGTATAATTGGAATGGACGCGACGACAAAGGCAGAAGAATGCCTGCCGGCGATTATATTGCTGAAATTCGAATTGGCACTGAAAGATTTATTCGCAAGCGTATTGTTTTAGAAAACTAATCCGGCGAGCAAGTAAGCAAATATAGTCTATTATTTATAATTCCTAATGCTTCATATCTATTTTTAAATCTATTGAAACGAGGGTTTGATGTCTTATCGGTCATCATGCCTGAGTGTAATCTTTTTTCACCGAGATATTTCAACATTAATGATGAAGAACTTGTATAGGCAATTGTGTTGCTTCTTGGCTTTACGGCAATCGGAGTAGCTACATGCATATCCATCAAAAGCTCGTACCGAAGCCCATTAATACTGACAAATGAGTC
>CAZBNQ010000025.1:0-16532 GCA_964493035.1 uncultured Hyphomicrobiales bacterium
TATTCCGTTGGAGGTGCTCAAAAAATTTGGGCTGAGAGAAAACTCCTTGAACCTGATCCGGGTAATACCGGCGTAGGGAAACGGGCATCAAGCTCAATTCTCGCATTTTAGGTTATATTTTCTCTCTTACTTCATCGGAAAAGTCAATTGTTTGTTTTGTTTATTTACAAAGGACTTTTCAGATGTTTAAGAAGAACATTTATTTAATTGCTGCTTTGGCATTGGCAATGCCATTAATTGCAAAAGCTGAAAATGACGCAAGGGATTCTGCCAAGACCTATCAGATACCAAGCGTTACAGTTACCACTACTCGTGCAGTAGAAAGAATCAATCCCGTTCCATTTTCAGAAATTTCGGTTAAAGAAATCAAATTGCTGAATACCAGCAAAGATTTGCCGATGTTTCTAAGCGATATGCCTTCGATGCTTGTTTATTCTGAAGGTGGAAGTGGTATTGGTTATACTAATTTGTCTATGCGTGGATTTAATCAAAGAAGGATTGCTGTGATGGTCAATGGAATTCCTCAAAATGATCCTGAAGACCATAATGTCTATTGGATTGATATGCCCGACCTTACTTCATCCCTCGAAAATATCCAGATCCAACGCGGGGCTGGTATGTCTAATTATGGTGCCGCGGCTATTGGCGGAAGTATAAACCTGACGACTGCTAATATTGGTATGAATCGGGGCACTTTTATTGGAAGCGGATTTGGTTTTCAAGAATTTGGATATGATGAAAGTTTCCGCCATAACGTTTCTAGATATTCTATCGAATCTGCATCAGGCATTGTTGATAATCAATATGCCTTTTATGCTAAACTCTCAAAAATTAATTCATTTGGATATAGAGAAAAAGCATGGGCAAATCTAAATAGTTACTTTGTTTCTATGGTGCGTTTTGATGGAGATTTGTCCACTCAAATAAATGTGTTTGGTGGTCCGCTTGCTGATGGACTTTCCTATACAGGTATTCCAAAATCTTATGTTAAAGACAAAAAACTTAGACGTTCCAATTATAATTATTGGAATTATGACTCAACCGGTAAGGAATTATCTTGGATTACTCCAAGGAGATCCAACGAATTAGAAAATTTTGATCAACCTCATTTCGAAGTATTGAATGATTGGAATATTAATTCTAATATTATTTTCAAATCATCTTTGTTCTACTACTATGGTGAAGGTTTCTTTGATTATGATGGCAGCGGCTGGACAGATAAATACAGTTTTAGACTAACACCCGAAAATGGATTTCCAAACGCTGAAGACCCTCAAAATCCAATTATTAGATCTTATGTTTTGAACAAACATGGCGGATGGATTCCAAGACTTGTGATAAAACATGATCAAGGTGAATTTACAATCGGTGCTGAATATAGAATTCATCGTTCAGACCATTGGGGCAAACTATCCTATGCCGAAAATCTCCCAAAAGATTATGATCCAAATTATAAATTCTACCAATATGATGGCGCTCGTGATATATACTCTCTATTCGTAAGGGAGCAATATAATTTAAATTCAAATTTAATATTAAATGCAGACTTGCAATACGTTCATCATAGTTATAGAATTGATAATGAAAAAGCAGGCAAAAATTATACTTCCTATACCGATATCAAAGGAAAAGTAATAACAAATGGAGATGAATTTTTTGATATTAGATATAATTTTATTAACCCACGAATTGGTTTGAATTATAATATTGATGCTTATCAGAATGCATATTTTGCTATTGCAATTACTTCGCGCGAACCAAGAATGGTGAATCTTTATAATGCGAGTGAAGCATTTACAGGCAAAAAGCCTTTGTTCGAAGGCGATACAGTAGGCGGAGCAGTCCGTTATGATTTCGAAAAGCCGCTGATTAAACCTGAAAGAATGTTTGACGTGGAATTAGGATACAACTTTAGAAATGAAGATTATTTTTTCGGAGCTAATTTTTACTGGATGAAACTAAGTAATGAATTAGTTAAAAGTGGAACAACAGATATATTTGGCAATCCAATCGATGGAAATGCTGAATCGACTACTCACATGGGCTTGGAATTACAAGCTTCAGCTATACTGATTAGAAGTAATTATGGACATTTGATGATCTCAGCAAATTCGACTATTAGCAAAAATAATATTGACGAATATGATTTTGTGACAGAATCAGGAGAAATTGTTTCTTTGAAAGATAATCCAATTTCGGGATTTCCTGAGTTTATAGCTGGGGCAAGATTGTCTTATACTTTTGCTAATTTGTTTGTATCAATTTCAAGCAAATATGTAGGTGAGTTCAGAACTGATAATTTTGGCGATATGCTCAGCACTAATCAAGTTCTAATAAAATATTTGAGAGATAAATGGGCGTATTATGCCGATAATAAAGTTGATAGTTATAATATATATAACTTAGATTTATCTTATACATTTAGAAAAATATGTTTTGGCGAAAGTTTTAAAGTTCAGTTGCAAGTAAATAATTTATTTAATAAATTATATGCAGCCGGAGGCGAAGGACAAGAATTTTTCCCGGCAGCCGAAAGAAACGTTTTTGTAGGATTTGAATTAGGACTATAAATTGTCAATATTTAATCAGCCGATAATACAAGCGGCAGGAATATCGAACTTGCAGGAAGCCATGATGTTGGCTTCCTGCGGTTTTAATTTTTTAGGTTTTCCTTTATATTTAGATTATCATAAAGAAGATTGTACTGAAATCGAAGCAGCTAAAATTATTCAGGAACTTCCTAGAAATGTTTATCCTGTTTTGATAACATATTTAAATAAAGCGACTGATATTATAGATCTGTCTGATAGATTGCAAATCTCAATAGTGCAAATTCATGGAGAAATAAGTATAGAAGAACTTGAAAAAATTAAGAGGTTTTCTCCAGCAATGGATATTATCAAAAGTTTGGTAGTGTCTGATGATAACTTTTTAGAATTAGAAGGAATAATTGGCAAAACTGAAAAATATATTGATGCTTATATAACAGATACATACGATCCAAAAACCGGAGCCAAAGGAGCAACAGGACTTACTCATGATTGGAATATAAGTAAAAATTTAAAAGGATTGACTAAAAAGCCATTGATTTTGGCAGGTGGACTAAATCCAAGCAATCTCGAACAAGCCATTAAATATGTCAGACCTGCAGGAGTGGATGTACATACAGGAATAGAAGAGAGCGATGGCACAAAATCTGAGATTAAATCAAAATTATTTGTAGAAATAGCAAAAAAGCATCTAACAATCTAATTCACCTTCCATGCGAGCCATAACAGCCGAAGCCAAGCAATTGCCCATCAAGTTGACACTGGTTCGTGCCATATCCATAATCTCATCAACACCCAAAATAACGGCGACTCCTTCCAGAGGCAATCCAAAACTGATTAAAGTGCCAGAAAGAATAACTAAAGAAGCTCTAGGCACAGCAGCAACACCTTTAGAAGTGAGCATCAAGGTAAGCATCATAGTAATCTGCTGCCATAATGTGAGTTCGACTCCAGCAGCCTGAGCAACAAATATAGAAGCCATAGCAAGATAAAGAGTAGTGCCATCAAGATTGAATGAATAGCCAGTAGGAAGAACAAAAGAAACAATGCGCTTGGGCACACCAAATTGCATCATTTTTTCGAGAGCAGCAGGCAAAGCAGCATCCGAAGAAGTAGTAGAAAATGCAATCAAAGTCGGTTCTTTGACGTGCTCAAAGAATTTTTTAAAAGGAATTTTAAAAATAATCATTACCGGCACAAAAACTAAGAGAATAAAAACAAAGAGAGCTGCATAAAGAGTAAGTACTAATTTACCTAAATTTATAAGTACGGGCAAGCCATTATGCCCAACAGTATAAGCCATTGCAGCACCAATACCGAAAGGTGCAAACTTCATGACAATACCGGTAAATTTGAACATTACCTGAGATAGCCCTTCGCAAACATTAAGCACATATTCTTTGGGTTTGCCTTGAACTTGAGTGAGAGCCACACCAAACAGAATAGAAAAAAATACAACAGGTAGCACATCATTAGCTGCAGCGGATTCGACGACGCTTTTAGGCACTACATGTTCGATGGTTTCCTGCCAAGTCATGGGCTTGACGTTGGTGAATTGCGAAGCTTGTGGCGAAGAAGAATGGCTGAGATTAATACCATCCCCGGGGCGTGTCAAATTAACTGCAAGCAAGCCTAAAAATAGAGCAATAGTAGTTACGATTTCAAAATAAATAAGAGATCGGAGTGCTAATTTGCCAACAGATTTCAGATCGTCAGTATGCCCGGCAATTCCCACTACAAGAGTAGAAAATAGCAAAGGCACAATAATGGATTTAATAAGTCTTAGGAAAATATTAGAAAGAAGCTTGACGTTGAGGGCAAATTCGGGGAATATCCAGCCAATAAGCACACCTAAAGCCATTGAGATCATAATCCATTGAGTGAGCCCGATTCTTTTTAATAATTTCCACATAAGTCACTAAAATTAATTATTGATAATATTAACAAATAAAAATAGCATGAATGAAGAGCTTATGCAAGCAAATTAATTGGAAAACAGAAGATATAAAAAATGATTTGCATAAAATCAAAAAAAGGCTTAATTTTGTAGTCTAAGAAAATGGCGGCTTTAGCTCAGTAGGTAGAGCATCAGATTGTGGCTCTGAGGGTCACGGGTTCAAATCCCGTAAGTCGCCCCACTAAAAAGCAGAATTTTGGTTCTGCTTTTTTTTTATTTTAAAAAATTAATTTGTTTTATTTGAAAATATTTCTCATTTTTGTTTAACAAAAATGTTAAACTTTGTAAATATAATATATGTTGCATAATTCGGATAGTGAAACCGAGAAGCTGATTAAGGAAGCAGCCAAAAAAGTATTCTTTTCGCAGGGCAAAATTCATGCAAATATGCAAGAAATTGCTGATGAAGCAGGTGTGAATAGAGCTCTTCTGCACTATTACTTTCGTAATAGAGAGAGACTTTTGCTTGTTATTCTAGAAGAAGCTATGATCGATTCGCATGAAGTTATGATAAAAGTTTTGACTTCAAATATGAGTATTGAAGACAAAATAAAAAGTACGATTGATTATATGGTAGATAGATTTATCGATTACCCTTATATGCAGGCTTTTATAATTAACGAAGTTACAAATAATGAAAATTCTCGTCTTTTGCATGAACGTCATATAGCTCCATTCTTCAATCAATTGCTCGATGAAATTCAAAAGCTAATTGAAAAGAATAATCTGGCGCATAAAAATTCCAGACAATTTTTGATCAATCTAATGAGCTTGATGCATTATCCATTGATTTCAAAAAAAATTATATCTAATATTTTTAATTACTCGGATGATGAATATAAGCAGTTTATCATGGAAAGAAAAGAGATTATCCTTAATGTTATGCTTCAAAGAAAAAATTAATTGAAAAGTTAACAATATTGTTAAACAATATCGTCAATACCAAAAACTCATTTTGAGTTTTTTTTTGAAGTCGATTAACAAAATTGTTAAACACTAATATTTATCAATAAAATATAACAATATAATTAAACAATAAAATAAAGGATTAATGGATGGCAAAAAAGGTTTTGTGGGTGGTTCTGCTAGTTGCGTGTTCAATCCCGGCATGGTCGCAAAAGATTCTTAGCTTGGAAGATTGCATTGATATCGCAAAAAAGAATAATATCGAGATTAATAATAAAAATAAAGAGATAGAATCGGCAGAATCGAAGATCGGAGAAGCAAGGAGCGGATTATTCCCAAGAATTGATTTAATCGGGCAGTATCAATATTACTTTGAAAGTCCTTCGCAATTGATCGATGCTTCGGCTTTTGGAGGACCAAAAGGGCAATATAAAAAATTGCAATTTTCTCAAGCCCAGTCTAGCAGTGCCGCACTCAATGTTCAAATGAATTTGTATAATCAGAGCATTTTTCAGGGTTTGAAAGCTGCTAATTCTTATTTGAACGTTGCTAATTACCAGTATATGTTGGCTAAAGAAAATATGACTTATAATATATCTGCTACTTATTATATAATTCAAACTTTTAAGCAAAATATTAAAATGCTTGATGATAATATAAAAAGTTTATCTAAAACTGCTGAAGCTATGAAGCTGATGAAGGATAATGAGATTGTAAGTAAAAATTCTTTTAAAAGAATTAGTATTAGTCTCGAAAATTTGAATAACGAAAAAACTAATCTTGAGCTAAACAAAATGGAATATCTCAATATGCTTAAATTTCTATTGAATATGGAGCAATCGGCTTTGATAGATATCGAAGAAATTAATGAAAACTATAATTCCGAACTTACTAATGACAACATCAACAGAACAGACTTGAAGTTGCAAAATGAAATAACAAAGCTTTCTGAAATATCTGTAGATGCTGCAAAATCTGAATATTATCCTTCGCTTTCTTTGGTTTTGGGATATAATCTAAATGGTAATTATGGTGAATTCAATCCACTAAAAACTATCAATGATGAATGGCTAAGTAGTTCATATATGGCTTTGAAGCTAAGTGTTCCAATTTTTGATGGCTTATCTAAATATTATAAAGTAAAACAAAAAGAAATAGACTTAGAGATAAATAAAAATAATTATGAAATGATGAGAAAAAATGCCGATAAAGAAATTGCTGATGCTATAAACGGTGTGAAGTCTAATCTTAATTCATTAGAAAATAACAAAAGAAACTTGAAACTTGCTGAAGAAATTTACAATAGTTCGAGAATTGAATTCGAAAATGGATTGATTTCGATTACAGATCTGCTTCAATCTCAAGATGAATTGAGTAGAGCTCGAACTAATTATACTAATGCAATTATTAATCTAAAGATATCTGAATTGAAATTGAAAAAGTCAACCGGTAATCTCAATTAAGTGAAAGGAATAAAATGAAAAAGAAATTGATAATAGCTGCTATCATAGTTATAGCCATCAGTGCTTCTGCAATTAAATTATATAATAATAAAAGAACAGTTGATAATAAAATATATAAACCCGAGGCAGATAAAGCTGTATTGGTAAATACCAAAATGGTTGAATATAAAGAAGGCAGCAATATGCAGACTTATAGCGGTGCTTTCGAAGCTGTGAGGGAAGTTGTGATAATACCTCAAATGCAGGGCGAAGTGAAAGCTGTATATTTCAAAGAAGGTGATTTTGTAAGCCAGGGCAAACTACTTGTTCAAATTGATGATGAATTGCTCAAAGCTCAATTAATTTCGGCAAAAGCAAATTATGATAATGCTAATAAAAACTATCAAAGATATAAGAATTCAGCTTCGGCAGAAGGCATAAGCCAAGTTCAAATCGATAATGCGTTTCTGGCTTATAAAAATGCAGAATCTCAATTGAAACAACTAGAAACTAACATTGAAAAATGCAAAGTTAAAGCAGCCTTTTCTGGTATTATCAGCTCTAAGAATGTAGAAAAAGGTGCAGTTGTAGGCATGAATGCTGTATTAGGCAAAATTACTGATATCTCCTCATTGAATTTGACTATATTAGTTCCTGAATCAGAAATAGTAAATATCAAGCAAAATTCTAGTGTGAAGATTAATTCTAATGTATTCAAGGATAAGGATTGCTTTGGACGAATTGAATTTATCTCGCCTACGGCTGATGCTTCGCATAATTATATAGTTAAAATAAAAATGGCAAATCCAAAAACAGAAATAAAAGCCGGTATGTATGGTAGTGTAGCTATTAATAATCATACTAATGGTAAGTCAATTTTTATTCCAAGTTCGGCTATAATAGGATCTTACAAAAATGCTCAAGTTTATGTAGCAAATAAGGGCAGAGCAGAATTGAGAAACGTCAAGATCGGTTCTAATAGGGCATCTGAAGTTCAGATTTTAGAAGGCTTAAGAGAAAATGATGAAATAATTTATAGCGGGATGATAAACCTTCGCAATGGCTCTAAGATAAGTATAGTTAAGAAAAATGTTAAATAATTAATCGAATAAAGATGACATTTACAGAATTAATAATAAAAAGACCAGCACTCTTATTTGTGATGTTTGCTGTATTGATTTTGGGCGGTTTGTTTGCTTTCACTAAATTAAATTATGAACTAATGCCCAATTTTTCGATACCTACATTGATTGTTACTACTCCATATCCCGGAGCTGCTCCTAATGAAGTCGAGCAATCTGTTACTAAAAAAGTTGAAGATGTTGTGTCGGAATTAGATGGACTTAAAACAATTGTGTCGCAATCTTATGAAAGTTACTCAGTTGTAATGGCTGAATTTTCTGCAGATACTGATATTGACGAGAAAGAGCAAGAAGCTCAAAGAAAAATAAATAATATCAAAAAATTATTACCTGAAGCTACAAAAGCTTCGAGTGTGCTTAAACTTTCTCCCAGCGATATGCCCATTATGCAGATGACTGCTACTTCAAATTTGAAAGGTGAAGATTTTTATGATTTGGTGAAAAATGAAATTGTTCCTCAATTGCAACAAATTCCAGGAATTGGACAGATAAATGTAATTGGTGGAAGGGAAAGAGAAATTCAAGTAAAAATAGATAAAAACAAGCTAAACTACTATGGTATTTCTATATTGCAAGTTACTCAAACTATCAATAACGCAAATTTGGATTTCCCTACCGGCAAGGTCAAGAGCCAGTCTGAACAAAATACTGTAAGGCTTACCGGAAAGTTTAGCTCTATAGATCAACTTAATAATTTGGCAGTTGCAACCATTCCGGGAGCTGGTGTAATAAAACTAAGCCAAGTAGCCGAAGTTATTGATGGTACGAAAGAAATATCGAGCATCAACAGGCTAAATGGAGTGGATGGCGTTGGTATAATGATCAAAAAGCAAAGCGATGCCAATGCTGTCGAAATAAGCAAAATGGTAAAGTCTAAGTTAGAAAATCTTGAAAAAAAATATGCCGCAAATAATCTTAAAGTGCAAATAGCTGAAGATACATCAATTTTTACAATGGAAGCAGCAAATGCTGTTGTATTTGACTTAGGACTTGCTATTATATTGGTAGCATTAGTTATGCTTCTATTCCTTCATAGCTTTAGAGATTCATTAATAGTATTAGTTTCTATTCCAACTTCATTGATTTCAACTTTTATTTTTATGTATTTCATGGGCTATTCGCTTAATTTAATGACACTTTTGGCTATGTCGTTGGTGATAGGAATTCTGGTGGATGATTCGATTGTTGTGCTCGAAAATATCCATAGGCACTTGACTATGGGAAAAGACAAAGTAAGAGCTGCTATCGAAGGCAGGCAGGAAATTGGTTTTTCTGCCTTGGCGATCACTCTTGTGGATGTCGTTGTGTTTGCTCCAATTGCACTTATTGATAATGTGATCGGTGATATTTTGAGGCAATATTCTCTAACAATTGTTGCATCAACTTTGATGAGCCTTTTTGTATCTTTTACTTTGACTCCATTTTTAGCATCAAGATTTAGCAAATTGAGTAAATTAGATAAAAAGAATGTATTCCAAAGACCTTTAATTTGGTTCGAAGAAGCTCTAAAACAAGTAACAAATATATATACAAAAGCCTTAAATTGGGTGCTCAGCCATAAATTAATTACAAGTAGTATTGTAATGCTTCTATTTGTTGTTACAGGCATAATAATGAGCTTGGGAATTCTTGGACAGGAAATGGTTGCCAGAGGTGATAAAGGCAAGTTTCTAATGAAATTTGAATTTGATAAGAGCCAAACTATTTCCGAGACTAATTTGAAAACCCGAGAAATTGAAACATTCCTGCTATCGCAGAAAGAAGTGAAGAGTGTATATTCAAATATTGGAGGTGCTTCAACTAGTGGCTTGTCTTCATTATTTGCAAATGGCTCAGAAAATAAATCTGAATTGAGTGTAGAGCTTGTTGATTTAAACAATCGAAGCAGAAATACAGAAGATATAATGCTCGACCTCAGAAAACAGATTGAAGCAATGCAGTCGGGTGTACAAATAAAATCCAACGTAGTTGGTATGGGCGGCACCGACGAACCAATTCAAATTATCATAAATAGCGAAGATAGCAAATTGCTGATGGAATCGGCACAGAAACTAAAACATATGATTGCAGGTATGGATGGGGCTACCGATGTAACTGTTAGTGTAGAAGATGGCAATCCAGAAATTTCGGTCGATATCAATAGAGATTTACTGGCTCAATTTGGATTGAATTTGGCAACGGTTGGTGCTACTCTACAAAATTCATATAGTGGAAATACTGATTCGAAATTTAGAGACAAGAATAATGAATATGATATCAATATTAAGTTAGATGATTTCGACAAGAAAAATGCAGAAGATGTAGCAAAAATATCATTTGTAAATAATCAGGGCAAGTTGATATATCTATCTCAATTTGCAGATATCAAGCAAAATAGCGGTCCATCTATGCTCGAAAGAAAAAATCGCAGAGCATCTATTACAGTAAAGTCTAATATACTTGGTATTACAAATGGAAAATTAGCTGATAGAATAAATAAAGAACTCGAGAAGAATCCAATGCCAAAGGGAGTAGAAGTAAAGTGGGGCGGAGATGTCGAAAAGCAAAGCGAATCATTTGCAGCATTAGGAATTGCATTGCTAGCAGCATTGATATTGGTATATCTTGTAATGGTTGCCTTATACGATAGTTTTGTCTATCCATTTGTAGTGTTCTTTTCGATTCCGGTAGCTATTATTGGAGCTCTAATAGCTTTGAATTTGACAATGAGTTCGATGAGTATATTTACAATGTTAGGTATAATCATGCTATTAGGTTTAGTATCAAAAAATGGAATTCTTATTGTGGATTTCACAAATAAGCTGAAAGCTGATGGTTTGAAAACAAGAGATGCTTTGCTTGAGGCGGGCAAAGAAAGATTAAAACCAATTTTGATGACAACAATCGCTATGGTTATTGGTATGATTCCTATTGCAATAGCCAAAGGCGCCGGATCGGAATGGAAAAACGGTTTGGGTTGGGTGCTTATCGGTGGATTGACATCATCATTGATATTGACTGTGTTTGTTGTTCCGATGATGTATTATATAGTTGATAGAATCAAAGAAAAGATTGAACTAAGAAAAATAGCAAAAAAGAATTTGAGTACAATTCATCCTTAAAGGATGAACCAGCGGAAAAGAGGCTGCTAAATTAGGCAGCCTCTATTTTTTATTTTAGGACGCAAGTTTTCAGCCATGCATCAATTTCGTCTAAGCAGGAAAATTTTCCTTCGAGCTGAAGTCTATAAGCAGACTTTAAAATCTTGCCCATTTGTTTGCCTTCGATTATACCAATATTAATAAGGTAATCGCCTGTAAGCAGAGGTTTTGGCAAGGATTTGCGGTTAATAATCTCATTATAGCGCGATAACAGCCAATCACCTGCAGGAAAAATTCTATCGAAAGCATCAGGATCGAGTCTGCCCCAATGATCAGCCCTTGCAAGGTGTACAAGTTTATCAATTGGGATAATATTATGCAATCTTAAGATAGCTTTGTCTTTGACTTGATCTTTAACTTTAAATAGATGAGCCGGTTTAAGATGTTCTTTGACGTAAGGAGCGATCATATCGAATAAATCAACTGAATCGATTCGTCTGAGAAAAGAATGAAGAGCCGGCAAACCAATAGAATCATGCCCGGGGCTTCGCCATCTTCCATCAGCGAAAAAAGTGGTATAGGGTTTGCCTATATCATGAGTCAAAGCCGACAACATATATATATGTTGTTCCAATTGCGAATCGATAGATTTTTTGAGTTGGGCAGCCACATCAATAACAAGAAGAGTGTGATGCCAGACTGAGCCTTCAGGATGCCAAGCAGGATCTTGGGGAGTAATAATAAGATGAGATAGTTCAGGATAATGAGAAATTTTTCCTGACTTTTGCAAGTAAAAAAAGTAATCCGAAGGATTTTCGGAATAAAACAAATTATTTTTTAATTCTTGGTTCATCTCAGGTAGTAAATAACACTACAAGAGTAAAAAAAGTTACAGAAATAGTTAAAAATTTTGATTAAATTTATATTTTAATTTTGTATTTGTTTTAAATTTTATTAGATTTTTGAAAATAGTAAGTTAAGCAATTGATATAACTTTGAAAATTGTCGTGATTTATACTACATTCATAGTATATAAAGGCAATAATAAAGAAAAACTAGAAATAAATAAGAAAATAAACGAATTGGTATTAACGCGTCAAAAGGCGCAAAATTTAGGAGGTTAGGATATGTCAAAAGGCGGCGGTGCAGGAAAGGTGTATTTCGTGTTATACCTTGCCGTTGTGTTGGAACTTCTGATTATCATCGTAGAACGTGACGAAGCAGAAGAAGGTTTGCACAAGAAACAGCAGGAAACAATGAAAATTGTGGAAAGTATTCTTTCGCAATTGCAGTCCGGTGCAGGTACTGAAGGTATTAATACTCGTCCGCAGGATGAAATTACGATTCCTCCTCCAGGCGTAAATATCAAAGAAATTATGGGCGCTGATATCAAATCAAGCCGTAAATATATTGTAGAAGTCGGTGTTACTGATGTAACAGCGGCTATCAAACGTCGTGAAGGTGAAACTGATAAAGAGCACAATCAACGTTTGCGCAAGCTTGTTGAGCTTGCTAACGTATCAGAGCTCCAATATCAAATATTCTATAATCCAAGCCCAGATGCGAATACTGCTCCAATGTTTCCAGACGAAAAAACATTGAAGACAAGCAACACTGACTTCATGAAGATGGAGCCAGGTGCAAGAGTAACCGGACCTAATGGCGAAGAATGGGAAATGATTGCAGTAAGACAAATTAATATGGATAATGAATTAACTTATAATTCATTAAATCCTAAAGTTATTAAAACTACTGCTGATATCATTCCTATTTATCCAAGAGAAAAAGAAGTAACGATTGGACCTTGGGGCTCATTGAAGCCTAATAATCTTCCAGATGATTCTACATTTTTCTATTCAGACTATGAATCCAGAAAAAGTGCAGGCATCAAAGGTCAAGATTTACAAAAGCGTTCATTCGTAATAAATTTCCAACCACCTAACAGAGCAGGTTGGTATAAATTAAGATTTGTTTCTAAAACAAACAAAATTTTGGGTGTACGTGCAGATCAAAAAGCTAAGGAAATGGGCGATGATGCAACAGTAAATATTGGTACAGTTCAATTAACTGTTGGTGCTCTTTATAAAGTTCAAAAAGAGTTAGCAGCACGTTTAGAGAAATATGCATTACCTTCTACAGATGCATTTATCAAAAATTTAAATATTGATGAATTTGACAGACAAATGCAGGTGTCTGTTAATAAAGCTATGGAAGATCCAAACTCAGTAGAAGTAATTAGCAAATTACGTTTGTATAGCTATATTGCAAAATTACTTGCTCCTGGTATGTCTTCAAACTTCGATCACAATAAAGGAAGCATTGAATTTAACGTTCGTGTAATTCTTCCAAAACCACAAATGTCTCAGCCAACAATTTCATCACTTAATGCTGTTCAAGCTGGATTTGATGCTCTGCCACATGTATTCGAATTTGCAATATCTCCATATCAAGCAAATTCTAACATAGTTAGTGCTGTCGTTAAAGATGCTAAGGGTGCAACTGTAGCTGGTGTAAGGCTAGATCCTTTATATGCAGTTGCTAGCAATTTAGCTCAGAGACCAACAGCAAATGGTGGCAAAATTGAATATCGCGCTGTGGTTGATAAGAAATTGCCTCCTGGTGCATATAAGATTGAAGTTAATCATAAGATTGGTACTCGTGCTGCAACACCTGCAATAGCAGACTTATATATGTTTAAGACAGGCTTGACTAATGAATCAGCAAGCAAGCTAAATGCAAGAATTAATTCTTATGGATTCTACGGCAACCCATTAGTACTTGATGTTATTCCTGAATCAGGTAGTAAGATTACTGCTAATCAATTTAGAATCTATGCAAACTTTGATAATGGTTCGCAAAAGCCTCCAATCGAAGGTTTGTCAATCACAAACGAAAATGCTTTGAAATTTACTCCTGATGCTAATAAGCTTACTTTGAAAGTAACTTGGGTACAACCATATACAGGCACAGAAGTTGATATCTATCCTTCTAAGACATTTACTATTCGTCAGGAAGAACCAACTGTTAATACACGTGGTATGCAAATATCAGTTTCAGGAAATACAAATAAACCAAAAGTCACAATTACTGGTATTAAAGTTAGTAAGCCATTTACAGGTACTGAAAAAGATGCTCAGATTAAAGTTCGTTTAGGCGAATTTACTAAAGCAAACGGTTTAACAACTTATCAAGTTGCATCAGGACCAACTATTGATGGCGATCCTGAAAATGGATATTCAATTACATTTGAATTGGGCGGAAAGCTACCTCCTGGTACAACCAAGATAAAAGGTACAGGTATGATTACTGTATATGCTAAAGCTATCAACCCAGTAAATGGTAAATCATCAGACGAAGTATCGCAGCAAATTCAAATCCCGATCGATTGGGAACCTGAGCGCGGCGGTCAGAGAAGACGCTAATAGATAATTAACGGAATAAGAAAATAAAAGATATATTAAGGGATAGCGAAATGATTAAAAACCTATCAAAGATTTTGTTAAGCATTATTTGCGTGAGCATTGCCGCTTCTATAGCGGCAAATGCTCAGGTCGATGAATCCTTGAGAATTAAACTCGAAAGTATTCTTTACAAGTTTAAGAATTATAGGTATTCAACAATATCTTTATATGAAGTTAAAGATATTAAAGATTTTAGAAATGCGGTTAAAAGTTTTGATCAAGAACAAACTGAACAAAATCAGAATGCTGATCAGGAATGTTTGAAAAAAGCAAGTGAAGAACTAAAAACAATTGTTAAAGCACAATTGGAAGCTGGTGCTTCAAAAACTCAAATTCAAAGAGAACTTGTCAATCGTGGTTATGATGTGCCAGATGACATTGAATGCATTATTAAAGCATTAGATGTTGGTACAGCTAATAGACCAGTGATAAAAAAAGCTTATGTAGTTACTACTCGTAAACCTATATCTCAAGTAGAGCCATCTTCAATCATTGCATTGATCGTTTCTTATGACGATAATGAAACAATTGAAAAAAATATTGGTATGTCTGCTGCAAAGAATGTTTATACTAATCCAGAATTATTCAGCACAACTTTGAATCCTGCGGATTTCAGAGCTGCTAATATGTATGAATTAGTAATTAACGCATTCCGTCAGAACAACATTATCGACAAAACAATCGAAGCTCAAGGCTTTGATGGTGGTAAATCATTTATTCAGCCAAAATATGGCAATACAAAATCTTTGATTGCTAAAGAAGCTGATATTAATTCAAGAGATATTCAGAGCTTTATTAGAATATCAGATGCTCAGCCAACTGACTATTCAAATCTTCACCACGAAGTAATCGTTAGCCCTGATTTACTCAGTTGGAAAAAATATGATGTTCCTACTATCACTTATAGTGATGGATTTACAGATACATTGTCTTTCAAAACAAATGATAACCTACCTACTTTAGGTTTCGAACTTCGTTATGGCAATGAAGAAATCAACTACCCAAGTATGTGGAGCGAAAGATTGACAGCTTCAGCTATGTGGGAAAACGTAAAATTAGGCGTTATCCTTCCAACAGACGGATGGGCTTCATTGACAAAAGATATGTATAAAATTGATAGAAAATTATCATATGCAGGCGTTGGCGTTAATGCTTCAGCAGATTTCGCAATCAAAGTAATCCCACAAAGCGGTATATTCCACTTCAACATGGGTTATGTTTTTGGCGATGCTGAAGAACCAGGCTACAAAAATAGAAATACAGATCCAGAAGTATATGAATACGTAAAAGGCGATGACGATCATTTGATCCGCTTTAACGGTACATTGCACTATACTTTCGGTGTATCAATCGATGAAGATTACCAAATGAGATTCGGAATCGGTGCTACTGGTTATGCTGCTGAAACATGGAGATATAAAACAGTAACTGATGAAGATAATAACAAGAAATTGGAATATTATAAGAGCGATGATGAATTTGTGGGTGGAATTTCCGGCCGCATAGAATTCATGGCTAAAAATACAATTACTCCTTATGGAGCAACAGTTCAATACTTCGACGAAGCAGTTTTCGCAAATCTATGGTTGCAAATTCCTGTTGTGAAAAACTTCATGTCTTTACGTTTAGATGCTAAGGGCTATTTCAACGTAATTAAAAATGAACCACGTGCGTGGGAAAATGAAAGTGTATTCATGCCAATGGCAAGACTTATTTTCACTTTCTGATTTTTTATAACTAATTTAAGTAGAATCAATAGAAAAGCGAAATTATGAAAAGAATATTATTAACACTGATTATAGCATTTGTTGCTCTTGGCACCAACTTATCAGCTCAGCCGGGTCGTATCGTTAACGAAAAGGATGTTATTGATTCTTTGACAACTATCGATCCAGCGATTGTTAAATATTTTCCACGTTGGAAAGTATGCGAACCAGATTTGCAGGTTCAAATTTATCAACATTTCCTATATTTAGGATATGATCCTTCCGATAT
>CAZBNQ010000026.1:0-16529 GCA_964493035.1 uncultured Hyphomicrobiales bacterium
TAGAGCCTATCGAAGTGGACAAAATGCCTTTGGTTTCGCGTAGGAAATTTCTCGCTTTGGCTAGCGCCTCTGCTGCCTTTGCCGTTACTTCTTGCACGGATTATCGTGATAAAGGTGCTATTGTTACATATAACAAAAAACCCGAGAATGTGACCTATGGCAAAGCAGATTATTATGCTTCTGTATATCATGATGGTACTCCCATTTTAGTCAAAACTCGCGAAGGAAGACCAATTAAAGTTATTGGCAATCCCGAACATCCACTGTCAGGCGGTACTGTTTCTCTTCAGGCTCAAGCTTCTGTGCTTGATCTTTACGATCCCGAAAGAATTCAAAGACCTTTGAAGAAAAATGGAAGTTCTTTTGCTGAAATTACTTGGGAAGCTTTTGATTCTGAAATAATTTCAAAACTCGATGCAATTAAGAATAGTGGCAAGAAAATAGTTTTCTTCTCTAATTCTATTTATTCGCCTACTTTTCTTAATCTATTGAATGAATTCAAAAATAAGTATCCAAATACAGAAATTCACGCTTACGATGCAATAAATAATAATGCTAAAGCTAAAGCATTCAAAGAATTATATGGTTCGGAATTGATTCCGGAAATTGATTGGGCTAAACCCAAAATTATTCTTTTTGCAGAAGCTGATTTGTTGGGCTCTGATACTAAAGCCCACGAATATACAAAAGCTATTATGTCTAGAAAAAATATTGAAGATGTAAGTAATTTTAATAGAATTTATACTGTCGAAGGATCTATGAGCTTGACAGGTGTGAATTCAGATTATAGATTTAGGCTAAATCCGGCAAAGCAAATTGAGTTTTTATTAGCTCTTTATAATGCTTTGAAAGGTTATAAATCAATTGATGAATTTGCTCAAAAAAATGGATGGAATAAAAAGCACGCAGCGAGCCTTGTCAAAGATTTGATTGACAACAAAGGTGCTGCAATTGTCTATGCTGGCGATATTTTGAGCAAAGAAGCACATATTTTGGTGGAAGCTATAAATAGTCTTTTAGATGCAAAGCAAAATTATGTTCAAAGAAACGGTAATTATATTGCTTGTAATGCACTTATGCCTTCTTTAGGATTAGACGATTGCAAGGCTTTGATCAATGATATGAATTCCGGAAACGTTGCTGCATTAATAGCATTAGATACTAATCCGGTATATAATTTGCCAAAAGCATTTGGATTTGCTGAAGCTTTGAAAAAAGTAGAATTGAAAATTGCATTCACATATAATCAGAACGAAACAAGCGCTTTGTGTAATTATGTTGCTGCAATCAATCATTCTATCGAGTCTTGGGGCGATTATCGTTCGTCTAATGGCATTTACAGCCTCAGACAACCGGTTATCGAATCACTATATGAGAATAGACAGACCGAATCAGTAATATTAACTTGGCTATCCGGCAATCCAAAGTCGTTTGCTTTTGATTCGTATCATAAGTATTTGATGAATTACTGGCAAAATAACATTTATCCATTAGCAAAATCATCAGTTGATTTCCAAAAATTCTGGTTTGCTTCGGTTCATGATGGATTTGCAGAAGTAAGTGAAGCAGGACCTCAAAACCTTAGTTTCAACAACTTCGAGGCATATATTTATTCCATTAAGCCTTTAGATAGCAATGGATTTACTTTGATAATCAAAAACAGTTATACTCTTGGTGATGGAAGATATGCCAATAATGGCTGGCTACAAGAAATGCCACATCCGGTTACTAAAGCGGTATGGGATAATTATGTGTGCATAGCTCCGGCTACAGCCAAAAAATTGTCGCTTCAATATAAAGATTTCAAGAGTACAACTATTAAATTGACTGTAGACGGCAAGGAAATTACTGCACCGATTATTACTCAACCTGGAATGGAAGAGAATACATTGTTGATTGAAATGGGCTATGGCAGAACAAATGCAGGCACAATTGGCAATGAAATTGGTGTGGATACTAATAATCTTCTGGCAGCTACACATAAAATATCAGAAAGAATTATTACTAATGTAAGCATAAGCGCAACCGGTGATATTTATCCATTATATTCGACACAAGAACATCATCTATTGGATGAGGACTTTGTAAAAGATTTCCATAAATCAAGATCGATAATAATGGAATCGACAGTTGCGGAATATGTTAAAGATTCTAAAGTAATCAGCAAGAAAAGACATTTGGTAGCAGAATTAGATCAGTTGAGTGTCAATCCTCCTCATGAGTATAAAGAAGTGAAATGGGGAATGGCTATAGACTTGAACAAATGTACGGGGTGCGGTCAGTGTGTTATTGCCTGCAATACTGAAAATAATATTCCGGTAGTAGGCAAAACCGAAGTAGGAAAAGGCAGAGAAATGCATTGGATAAGATTGGATAGATACTATAGCGGTAGCAACGAAGAGCCGCAAGTAAGCCAACAACCAATGTTGTGCCAGCATTGCGATATGGCACCATGCGAAAACGTATGCCCGGTAGTAGCCACTACACATAGTCCTGATGGATTAAACCAAATGACATACAACAGATGCGTAGGAACTCGCTATTGTGCAAACAACTGCCCATACAAAGTAAGAAGATTCAATTATTTCAATTTCAGAACAAGGCTAAAAGATGGATATTATGAAAAAGATTCGATGGAATTAATTCATAATCCTGAAGTAACAGTACGCTCGCGTGGTGTTATGGAAAAATGCACATTCTGTATTCAAAGATTGATGGAAGGCAGGCAAGAAGCAACAAAGAATGGCGAAACATTCAATGGGCATGGTATCAAGACAGCATGCCAAGAAGCTTGCCCTGCAAATGCAATTGTATTTGGCAATATGAATGATCCAAATTCTGAAATATCAAAAGTTATTAAGACCAATTTGGCTTATAAAGCTTTAGAAGCTATGGGTATAAAACCAAATATTACATATATAGCTAAATTATGGAACAAACACGCGGAGGATATTGCATGAGTGCAGACTACACTTACGAACCTTCCGTAATTGAAGGCAAACCAACATTGGCAGAAATCGATGAAGCAATCGTTAAGCCAATGACTACTATGCCAAACAAAAAATACTATATCGCGCTGAGCATCACTTTGATGATGCTTGGCATCGGTGGTGTTTCTTTAGGAGCGTCAATTTATTATGGTATCGGGCTTTGGGGTAATAACAATCCTGTCGGTTGGGCTTTTGATATTGTAAACTTCGTTTTTTGGGTAGGTATCGGGCACGCAGGTACTCTTATTTCTGCTATTCTTTACTTATTCCGTCAAAAATGGAGAACCGGTATTGCTCGATTTGCAGAGGGTATGACAATTTTTGCTGTTATGACAGCCGGTATTTTCCCGCTTATTCACGTCGGTAGACCTTGGCTGGATGGCTATTTATTCCCATACCCAAATCAACATACATTGTGGGTCAATTTTACTTCTCCATTGCTTTGGGACGTATTTGCCGTATCAACTTATTTTACTGTATCTTTCATTTTCTGGTATATCGGTTTGATACCTGATTTTGCCACTTTGAGAGATAAAACTACTAATAAAATCAAGAAATTTATTTATACAATTACATCATTGGGCTGGAGATTTTCTAATAGACATTGGCAGCATTATGAAATGGTTTATTTGATATTAGCAGGTTTTGCTACTCCTTTGGTTCTTTCAGTGCATACAATTGTGAGCTTCGACTTTGCTGTATCTGTATTGCCCGGCTGGCATACTACAATATTCCCTCCATACTTTGTTGCCGGAGCGGTTTTCTCCGGATTTGCAATGGTGCAAAATGTGTTGATATTTATACGTAAAATTTTCAATTTCGAACATATTATTACATTAGACACATTAGAAAAAATGAACAAGGTTTTGCTTGCTACAGGTATGATGGTAGGCTATGCTTATGGTATGGAATTTTTTATAGCATGGTATAGTGGCAATGCAATGGAAACTTTTGTGTTTGTCAATCGTGCATTTGGTCCTTATGCTTGGGCATATTGGATTATGGTGTCGTGTAATGTGATTTTCCCACAGTTTTTCTGGTCGAAAAAACTTCGCAGATCTATTCCGATTATGTTTGTAATTGGTGTGTTTGTTAATGTGGGTATGTGGTTCGAAAGATTTGTAATTATTGTGACTTCACTCTCGAGAGACTTTTTGCCATCGAGCTGGGCTTATTACAAACCGACAATAGTTGATTTCGGCATTTTGATAGGCAGCTTTGGATTGTTCTTTACTTTATTATTATTATTTACAAAGACAATGCCAGTAGTTTCGATTGCAGAAGTTAAAGCAGTTATAGACGGAGCGCAACCAAGCCATCATGATGATGAAGGCAAGGAAGGAGGCAAACATGAATAAAGAAATTATTTATGGAATTACCGGTATTTTAGACAAACCGGATGACGTTATCAATGCAGCTAAAAAATTAGAAGAAGCCGGCTATAAGAAGTATGATATTCATACTCCATATCCGCTTCATGGTATTGATAAGGCTATGCGTCTAAAACCCTCACCACTTGGATATTTTGCTTTGGCTTTTGGGCTTACCGGAGCAATCACCGGATTGTTTATTATGTGGCTTACAATGTCTCAATTGTATCCGCAGATAATAAGTGGCAAGCCATTTTTCCCATTGCCGGCATTGATTCCGGTTACTTTCGAAATCACTGTTTTGCTTGCTTCTGTTGGTACTGTTCTTAGTATGTTGTTTTTCTTGTTTAAATTACCAAACAATAGCCATCCACTTCATGATACAGATTATATGAAAAAGGTATCAGCCGATAAATTCGGTATTTGTATCGAAGCTAAGGACGAAAAGTTTGACTTAGAAGAAAATAAGAAGTTTTTGGAAAGTATTAATTGTCATACTATCGAGCCAATTTACTATCCTGAAGAAACTATAAACTTTAGACCTAAAATATTTGAAACAAAATTTGTTGTGTTTTTGCTTGCAGCAGCTTTTTTAGTTTCTGGAGCTACTTATGTTTTGTTGAACAAAC
Organism: uncultured Hyphomicrobiales bacterium; assembly: GCA_964493035.1. Lineage (GTDB taxonomy): Bacteria > Bacteroidota > Ignavibacteria > Kapaibacteriales > UBA2268 > JAUQWR01. Next base: position 4,990 of record CAZBNQ010000026.1, read on the forward strand.
TAATGTTTGTAGAGCCATTCAATTGGATGATGTTCCAACAAAGGCTTGATGCACAATATCCAACAAAATTCTTCAAAGATGGCTTTTCGATGCGAACACCTATCGAAGGAACAGTGGCTCGCGGCACAACTCCTTATCTATACAAAGGAAATCCCGAAAAAGCCGGTGCAGAATTAGTTAATCCAATAGAAGCTACAAAAGAGAATTTAGCAGTAGGAAAAGCAAAGTTTGATACATATTGCAGTCCTTGCCATGGCTACCAAGGCAATGGAGATGCAAGACTAAACGGACAGTTTCCAAATCCTCCAAGTTTGCATTCCGAAAAAGTTAGGAATTGGACTGATGGAAGGATATATGCTGTAATTATGGACGGGCAAAATTCCATGCCGTCTTATGCTTCTCAAATTAAAGCTGAAGACAGATGGAAAGTGATAAACTACATTAGAACATTACAAAGAGCCTTAAATGCAAAAGAGGAGGACTTAAAATGACACATTCAAGTGGATCAGTTTATGTAAAAAAAGAATTCGCTCCTTCCAATTTAATGTTTGGAGTGGGTGTTCTCCTCGTGGGTGCTATAATGATGATTGTTGCCTACATGGTAGATAATCATAGAGCAGCATTTAATACAATCATTACATTTATGTTTTTGATGAGTATTGGCTTAGGGTCGTTGTTTTTGGTGGCATTAGAGCATCTTGTAGGTGCAGTATGGAGTGTTCCTTTCCGAAGGATATCCGAAATGCTGGCTTCATTGATATTTATTGCTCCAATTCTATCTATACCGCTATTTATAAATCTACATGGTTTATTCCACTGGACTCATCCGGAAGCATTAGCCGAAGATATGATATTGGCAGCTAAAGCACCATATCTAAATGAATCATTCTTTATTATAAGAACTGTTGCAATATTTGTAATAATGGGTATTTTCTATTTCTTGCTTGTAGGTTCATCATTCAGCCAAGACAAGACAAAGTCGGAGAAAATATCAAAGCGAAACACAGTAGTTTCGGCTATATTTATGCCATTTTTTGCAATATCAGTCACTATTTTATCAATAGATTGGATGATGAGTTTAGAGCCGCATTGGTTTTCGACTATATATGGCGTTTATTACTTTGCTGGTACTTTTGGTGCAGCAATGGCAGTATTAGCATTTATTTCAATCAATCTGACCGAAGGCGGCTATATGCCCGAAAAGATAAAAAGGGATCACTATTATAATTTTGGTGCTCTGCTTTTTGCGTTCACAAATTTCTGGGCTTATATAGCATTCAGCCAGTTTCTTTTGATTTGGTATTCCAATCTGCCAGAAGAAACATTCTGGTATATAAGCAGAGGACAAGGTAGCTGGTTGGTGGTAAGTATATTTTTGATTATCATCAGATTTTTAGTGCCTTATGCTGTTTTGTTACCACAACCGGCAAAGTCTGATGCAAAAAGATTGAAATTTATGTCTATATGGATAATATTTGCTCATTTCTATGATTTATATTGGCTTATAATGCCAACATACAGCAAAACGGGCGCAAGCTTTAGCTGGATGGAATTAGTTCCTCCAGTATTGGCTGCAGGATTGATTATTGTTGTATTCAACTTAATGAGCAGAAAACGTAATTTAATTCCAATTGGTGATCCAAAGCTTAGCCGCGGATTGAATTTCCATTTATAAATTTGAAACGGTAATATTATGGAAGAACACAATCCAAATAAAATTGAAGAAGAAATTGATTTTCAAGCTGTTGCTAAAACTCCGATCAGATGGTTTGGTTTGATTTATCCTTACTTTATTGTACTGATTATATTCGGTGGATTATATTATGTAGTCAATCTCGACAATGTAGCTTTGAATAAAATTAAGCCTCAATATGTCGATTCTACAAAATTTCCAAAAGATATAGCAGCCAAAAAAGGAGTTACTCTGGCAGGAGTAAATATAGCAGAAATAGTAAAGCCAGACGATAAAATAATAGCAAAAGGCAAGGAATTATTTAAATCTACCTGCTCATCCTGCCATGGCGAAGAAGGCAAAGGCGATGGAGCAGCGGGAGCTTCTCTTAATCCCAAACCGAGAAACTTTACTTCTAAGGATGCATGGATAAATGGCAGAAAAATAGCTGATATCTATAAAACTTTGGAAGAAGGCATACCCGGATCAGGGATGGTTGCTTATGAATATTTGCCTGTGGAAGATAAGTTTGCATTGATTCACTATATACAATCAATAATGCCTGATATTCCTCAAAATACTGCAGAAGAACTTGCAATATTGGATGATACTTATAGCTTGTCTAAAGGCAGAATAATGCCAAACCAAATTCCAGTTGCTAAAGCATTGAAAATCTTATCTAAAGAAGCTGAACCGATCCATGAAGCTAACATGCTTGTAGCTTCTTTGATCGAAACGCATAAATCGGATCCAAGTTTTGATGTTTTTGATAGAGTTTGCTCAAATAAGCAAAAAGCAATTAATTACCTTCAAAAATCAAATATATGGAAGACTAGCAATTCAAGTTTTGCAAATTATATAGCTTCAAATATAAATAACAATGGATTTAAACCATTAGCTCTCAAGCTAAATGACGAGCAAATCAATGGTATGCGAAGCTTTTTAGCAAGATTTTTCGAATAGCAGGAGCAGAAAATCATGAAAAAGTTGTTATTAGTAATTTTAATTTTTCTGAGTGTATTTCCAATTATGGCTCAGGAAAATAATGAAAAACCACCGGAAGTTGGTATTGTGGAGCACCTTGGCGATCAAGTGCCAATGGATCTTGAGTTTACTGACTCCGAAGGTAAAAAAATGAAACTAAAGGATATTATAGACAAACCTACTATATTATCTCTAGTATATTATCATTGCCCGGGTATTTGCAGTCCTTTGCTTACAGGTATGGCTGATGTAATGGACAAAGTAGATTTGGAGCCCGGCAAAAACTTTGAAGCTTTGACTATTAGTTTTGATTTTAAAGAAACTTACGACAAAGCAGCAAATTGGAAAAGTAATTATTTATCATCATTTAAGCGTAAGGTAGATCCTTCTTTCTGGAATTTCATGGTAGGAGATTCGGCAAATGTAATGAAAATTGCTAATGCAGTAGGATTTCATTTCAAACCAGATGGCGAAAAAGATTTTGTTCATGCTGCCACATTGGTTGTCTTAACTCCTGATGGGAAAATATCCAGATATCTATTGGGAACAGAATATCTGCCATTCGACGTTAAAATGAGTTTAGCCGAAGCATCAGAAGGCAAATCTATGCCGACAATAACCAAGATGATACAGTTTTGCTTCAGCTATGATAGAGAAAACAAAAAATATGTATTTAACTTCACAAAAGTTGCCGGCTCACTTATTTTCTTAAGTGCAGGCATTTTCTTCGCAGTACTAGTCGTCAAAGGCAGAAAGAGAAGAAAAAATAAAACACAAGACGAAACTAAAGGAGGCGAAAACGATGAGTCAATCAGCTAATCTTTCAAATGATTACGTCAATTTTTATGATTATAAAGGTGCACGCAAAGGTATCTTAGGATGGATATTATCTACTGACCATAAAAGAGTTGGCTTGTTATATTTCTGGTCTATGGTGATTTTCTTCAGCGTTGGGGTATCTCTCGGCGTGCTGATGAAACTTGAAATGCTCACAATGGGCAAAACCATTATGGAACCTCAGATGTATAATGCCATTTTTACTCTACATGGTATAATAATGATATTCTTGTTTATTGTGCCGGGTATTCCTGCTGCATTTGGCAATTTTATGCTGCCTCTGCAGATTGGTGCCGAAGATGTGGCATTTCCGAGACTAAATTTGATGTCTTGGTGGCTTTATGTTATTGGTGGTCTTTTTGCTATTGTTTCGCTTTTCCTTAGTGGTGGTCCTATCGATACAGGTTGGACTTTTTATGTTCCTTATAGTATTAGAACCAGCACCCAAGTGATAATGCCGCTTTTGGCTGCGTTTATTCTAGGATTTTCCTCGATTCTTACAGGTGTGAATTTTATTACTACTGTTCATAGACTTAGAGCGCCAGGCATGACATTCTTCAAAATGCCTTTATTCACTTGGTCGCTCTATGCAACTGCTTGGATTCAAATTATTGGTACTCCTGTAATTGGTATTACCATTTTGTTAGTTATTGTTGAGAGAGTGTTCAGTGTTGGTCTGTTCGATCCGGCATTGGGAGGCGATCCAATATTGTTTCAGCACCTATTCTGGATATATTCACATCCGGCAGTATATATTATGATTTTGCCGGCAATGGGTGTAGTTTCAGAAATAATTCCAACATTTGCACGCAAGACTATTTTTGGTTATAAAGCCATAGCATTTTCAAGCTTGGCAATTGCATTTATCGGGACACTTGTCTGGGGTCATCATATGTTTACTTCAGGCATGAGCGATACAGCAAGATGGGTTTATTCATTCCTGACTTATGTCGTGGCGTTGCCATCTGCAGTCAAAGTATTCAATTGGGTAGCAACAATGTATAAAGGCTCGATCAAAATGTCGGCTCCTTTTGCATTTGTGATGGCTTTTATATTTTTATTCTCAATTGGTGGGCTTACCGGCTTGATATTAGCATCGGTATCGACTGACGTGCATGTGCATGATACTTATTTTGTAGTAGCACATTTCCACTTTGTAATGTTTGGTGGCGCCGGATTTATATTTTTTGCAGCAGCTCATTATTGGTTCCCAAAAATATTTGGAAGAATGTATAATGAAAAGATAGCATTGATGTCTGTCGGTATTCTTACAGTTGGATTTATGATGCTATACTTCACAATGTTTATATTAGGCTATATGGGCATGCCAAGAAGATATTATGATTATCTTCCACAGTTCCAGAGCCTTCAGATATTATCGACAGTGGGCTCGTGGGTGCTTGTTTCTGGATTGTTGCTAATGGGACATAATTTGTTCCGTGCTGTGAGAAAAGGACCAAAAGCAGAAGCCAACCCATGGGGCAGTATGACATTAGAGTGGCAGACTCAGTCGCCACCTCCATTCGAAAACTTCCATACACATCCGGAAGTTAAGTATGAACCATATGATTATGCACATTATAAAGAGGTAATAGGTAATGAGCCAAACGACAAGTAATGCAGCGGATCATGTTCATAAGCATAGAGATGATTTCGGTGCGAAAATGGGAATGTGGTTGTTCCTATTTACTGAATTGATTCTCTTTGGAGGCTTATTTATAGTCTATATGGTCTATAGAATTCAATATTCTACACAATTTCATATTGCAGCAAAAGAATTAAGCATAAGTATGGGTGCATTGAATACAGCCATATTGCTCACAAGCAGTTTGACAATGGTGCTATCGGTAGCCGCGATGCAAAAGCGCAACAAAATGCTATCAGTAATATTCTTAGTTGCAACAAAGGTTTTTGCTCTTGGATTTATGGTAGTAAAAGCATTTGAATGGGGTGGCAAAATTGGTCATGGGATATATCCCGGATCGAAAGAATTAGCAAATAAGGAAAACGGTGAAATTATATTCTACGGTTTGTATTATGCTATGACCGGATTGCATGGATTGCATGTGATTATCGGTGTTGTAATCCTCATTTTTATGTTGGTATTTACACTCAGAAATTCGATTAATCCGGATAATTATGTGAAACTCGAAAATGGCGGTCTATACTGGCATTTGGTAGATCTAATCTGGATATTTTTATTCCCATTGTTTTATTTACTACATTAATCAGGTGCAATTATGTCAGAAAAAAACGAAATTCATAAACATGAGCATTCAGTCGGATATGGCTATTATGTACTGATATGGCTGACTTTGATTTCATTGACTTGCGTAACTGTGGCTGTGGCAGGATTGAACTTTGGTTCTTATATTTTGTTGATTGCAATGATAGTTGCAGGTATTAAATCTATGCTCGTAATAAATGTATTTATGCACATCAAATTTGAAGATCCGGTTTTTAAATTGTTCTTTGCTTTGATAATAGCGACTTTGATTGTGCTTTTTGTTCTAACATCGTTTGACGTATTATTCAGGTGAGGTAATTATGTTTTCGGGTCCTTCTTCTTATGCCGATTCAGTGGATTTCGCTATGCTCTTTATTGTGGGAGTATCGGTGTTTTTCCTTGTAGGCATAGTTATAGCAATGATATACTTTGTTATCCGATACAGCAGAAAGCGTAATCCTGTGGCTACTCAAATTCATGGCAATACAGCTCTCGAAATTGTTTGGATAATTATTCCGTTTTTAATCACAATGGCAATGTTTTGGCTTGGCTGGAAAGATTATAGTGATATGCGTAAGTCTGCCGATGCTGCAATGACTATCAAGGTTACAGGCCAAATGTGGAAATGGACTTTTGAATATCCTAATGGTAAAAAAGCCGATACTTTGTATGTACCTGTCGATAAAACTATTAAATTGGAATTGAAATCTATGGATGTCAATCATGCTTTTTTTATTCCTGCTTTTAGAATTAAAGAAGACGTGATAGCCAGCCGCACTACATATATGGTTATCAAACCTGAAAAGAAAGGTGCTTATGAAATTGCTTGCGCCGAGTATTGTGGTTTGAAGCATGCTTATATGTATACTAAACTTCATGTTGTTGATATGGCTGATTATGAGGCATGGATTTCGAACGGAACGAAAAATACTGCTGACACGAACAAACCAAAAACTACTGCAGAAAATATCGATCCGGTTAAGTTTGCTGATAAGATTTCGTCTCATAAGAATTTTAATCTACTTATGAAGAACGGATGTCTTGCTTGCCATTCTGTTGATGGTTCCAAAAAAATAGGTCCTTCGTTTGCCAATCTTGCAAATAAAAAGACTAAGATAGAAAGAGATGGCAAACAGATTGAAATTAAAGTGGATGAAAACTATTTGAAAAATTCTATAATTAATCCTGACGCTGATGTTGTTGTTGGATATCAAAAATATATGATGCCTACGATGAAAGATAGGATTAATGAAAAGGAATTAAACGAAATAGTGAATTTACTAAAAGGTGACTCTTGATAGACATTAACGAAATAAAGAAAAATATCGGCATAGCAGCCGAATTAAGCAAGTTGAGAATTACTGTATTCGTAAGTATTTCTTGTGCGGTTGGATTTGTGCTTGCAAGTATGGATATAGACATAAAAATGTTGTTGCCAATATTTGGAGTATTATTCCTTTCGTTTGGTTCGGCAGCACTAAATCATTTTCAAGAAATAAAAACAGATTCTTTAATGAGCAGAACCAGAAATCGACCATTGCCATCAAAAAGAATATCCAAAAGATTTGCACTTAGTTTTATATTACTAAGTTCGATCTTAGGATTATTCCTGTTGGCGATTGATGGTGCAATGCCATTTGCACTTGGAGTGATGTCGTTTGTATGGTATAATTTAATTTATACTCCATTAAAGAAAAAAACATCGATGGCAGTAATACCCGGAGCAGTGCTCGGAGCCCTTCCGCCGGCAATTGGCTGGATATCGGGTGGCGGCGAATTACTCGATCCGAAGTTGCTTGCACTTGGTTTGTTTTTCTTTATATGGCAGATACCGCATTTCTGGTTTATTCAATTGCTATATGATGAAGATTATCGTCGAGCAGGATTTCCAACTCTAACGATGACATTTGGTGATGAGCAAATAAGCCGTATATCTTATGTATGGGTAGCCACCTTGGTAGCTTCTTGCATGTTTATACCATTTTTTGGACTTACTCATTCATTATTAGCAAATGTATTGCTTTTTGGAGCAGGAGCTGCTCTACTATGGAAAACCAGAATCATATTGGCTTACTACAAAAACCAACGTGAAAAGAATTTGAAATTTGCTTTTATTTCAGTTAATGCTTACGTATTGGCAGTAATAATGATTATAACTGTCGACAAATTGATAAGTCTATAAATATAATGGAAATAAATATGGAATTATTCGACAAACTTGTGATTCCTCAGCCATCAGCAAACTTGGAGATGTATAGTTATTTATTGATGGTGGCTTTGTCAATTTTAATGATTTACTCGGGTATTTTGCTGGGCTCTTCAGTGCTTTCTGTCTATTTTAAGCGCAGAGCCGGCAAAGATATGACTGATAAGCATTTTTGGCTTGCCAAGGATATGATTGATCTGATTACTACAAGCAAAACTTTTGCATTTGGTATGGGCATAATTCCGTTTTTGGCTGTCATTATGTCTTATATTCAATTGCTCAAAGGCACAAACGCACCGGTTGTGATCTATCTATTAGTCTCTTTTGTGCTGTTTGTGGCTGCAATCAGCCTGATTTATATCTATCAGCATGCAATGGATTTGAGCTATATTTTTGGATTTTTCAAGACAAAAATCCATGATGAAGATAATGATAAGACAACTCAAGACTTCATTTCTTTCAGAGAAGATACCGAATCGAAAGGTATGAGAACTGGATTTTGGGGTGTTGTTATTCTTATGCTTTCTTTGTGGGTTTTAATTTCAAGCTTGACTTTAGCTGTCGAGCATTGGCGCTGGAGTCAGGTTACCAATCCTTTCTATTTGCTTTTAAGCTTTTCGAGCTTAGTTAAGTTTCTTCATTTTGTTACAGCATCAGTATCAGTAACATCAATCGCCTTTTTAATTAAAAAGTTTAAATGGCAAGATGAACCTACATTTGCTGATGAAACATATACAGAATTTGCAAAGCGCTTAAACTTATCTGCAGCTCTGATATTTACATTGATTCAGCCTTTATTTATTGTATTAAATCTTATTATTACTCCAAAAACCGTGATAAATTATACTATGTTTGGAGTATCAGTATTTGCTTTGATTGTAATATTCCTTCTTGCTCATTTCATTTATATGATGGTGCGATATAATCAGTTTAAGTATATTTCACCTGCATTTTATATGATTATAGCTGTTATTGCACTTATTCAAGTGAAAGAACAAGCAATATTTGCAAAAGCAAATCAAGAACAGATGGTAGTACTTGCAAAAGGTTATGAAGCATATGAAACTGAAGTGCTTGCTGCAGCGGGTATCAGCAAAGTAGAAATTAATGGACAAGATATTTATAATGCTAAATGTATGGCTTGCCATGCTTATGATACTAGATTAGTAGGACCACCGCACAAAGATGTTCTTCCTAAGTATAAAGGAAAAATGGACGCTTTGGTAAGATATATCTTGAAACCTACAAAAGTTGATCCGGCTTATCCTGCAATGACTCCTCCGGGGCTTAAGCCAAAAGAAGCTGAAGCTGTTGCTAAATTCATGCTCGAAGAACTTGAATCCAAGCATAAATAAAAAAAATGGCGGTTTGCGGACCGCCATTTTCATTTATATGATAGGGTGTTTATTTGCCAATTGGAGCGAGAATATTGTCTAAATGGTTTTTTAATATATCATAATCCATTTCTCCGGCATTGTCTAATGCAATCTTGCCTTGTTTGTTGATTATGATTGTACGAGGAATCCCATAAATGTTGTATGCAACAGAAAGTTGATCATAATAATCAAAAAAATTAATAAAGTTGAAAGATTTGCCATTTAATTTTTCTTTAACAATTTGTTTTAATTTCTCGACAGTCATACTAGTCTTTAAATGATCAATATCTAAATTTACTCCTACGACTACTACATCCTTGTTTTTGTATTCTTCATTAATTTGCATCAAAACAGGAAGTTCAGAAACACATGAACTACACCAAGTAGCCCAGAAATTGAGTATAACAACTTTGCCTTTTGTTTCATTAAGAAATGATTTTTCAGCACCATCTATCCAATAAAAATCATGCGGAATGGCAAGATCGGTAGAAACCTTTACATTCTGAATTGTAAAATAATCTACTTTAGTTATTGGCGTTTGAACGTTGTTTGAATCCTCAGTACAGGAGTTAAATAAAAATAAAACTGATAAAAGCAAGCAAGACAAACCAATTGTCTTTTTCATAAATTCTCCAAATTATGTTAACAGTGCATATAAATGACAGTTCAGAACAGATATAGTTACAAAAAAAAATAGCGGTTTGCGGACCGCCATTTTCACTTATATGATAGGGTGTTTATGTATCATTCTATTTTAATAATTTTTCTATGTTGCTTTGGAATAATTCATAGGTCATTTTACCTTCAAAAATCAAGTCTATATTGCCGTTTTTATCGATAAATAGCGTTTTTGGAATTGGTAATACGTTATAATAATAAGATAGTCTACTTTTTACATCAATAAAATTTGTATAGTTGAATGAAAGGCCATTGAGTTTTGTTTTCATAATTTCTTTTAGTTGGGGAATATCTTTAACAAAGGATCCCGGCTTGATATCGACATTAATACCGACTACTACAACTCCCTTTGCTTTATAATCAGCACTGATTTTAATTAAATCGGGTAATTCTTGAATGCAAGGATTACACCACGAAGCCCAGAAATTTAAAACAACAACTTTGCCTTTAGTTTCATTCAAAAAGGATTTTATGCTTGCATCTGTCCAATAAAAATTATGTGGTTTTGTACTGTCTAAAGACTGTAATACACTATCTATATTTATATATTTATCTTTGTCAATATTATTGTCTACCGGATTAGAATCATCAGAACAAGAAACTATAAATAACATTGATATTAATGCTATAAATAGAGTAAATGTGCCAAATTTCATTATTTCTCCTACAATTTGCTTGTGTTTTGCACTTAAAAGACAATTGAAACCAAGAATAGTTACACAAAGTTCAAAAAAAAATATTATTTTTCTTAAATATCTTTGCTAATTACTTTGTCTAATATTGATTTTAAGTACGATTTTGTAACAGCACCAATCACCTTTTGATGTATTTTCCCATTTTTATCAATTATAATTGTCGATGGAATACCGGGGAATTTGTATAATCCGAATAGTTCAGCTTTTGTATCAATAAAATTAGTAAAATTCATTTTCACACTATATCCGGATTCTGCAAATCTATTATTGACATAAGTTTCTAAACCATTCAATCCATTAATATTAGGGTCGCTTACATCATCTAAATTGACACCAACAACCCTAACATCTTTTGACTTGTATTCTTCATGAATTTCAGCTAGCAAAGGCAGTTCCTTCATGCAGTATCCACAATAAATTGACCAAAAATTTAGAACAATGATTTTACCACTTATTTCTGTTCTAAAATTCTTTTTACAACTATCTGTCCAGTAAAAATTATGAGGTAGGGAGGTATCATTAGATTTTGAGCTTGATTCCAAAAGATAGAATTTAGATGAATCAAGAGTATTATTGCAAGTTTGCTTTATTGTTTCTACCGAATTATCTTCAGAACAAGATATCGAAAGAAAAGCCAATGCAAATAATGTAAGAGCAAAGAATATTGTTTTCATAAATTAATCCTGTAAGTGTTTTAATATTAATGACACTTTAAAAAAGAAAATGTTTCAATTTCAGATATAAAATCTCAAAGGAAGATCTTCAGATTTTGAGATACCAATGCGAGTACTAGTTTTAATATAATGATTTATATCATTATCAATGATATAGCAGGAATCAGAGCAAATTGAGAGATAATTATGAT
>CAZBNQ010000027.1:0-15920 GCA_964493035.1 uncultured Hyphomicrobiales bacterium
TATAATAAATATAATAGTTAATATAAATAAAAACTTGGAAAGATTAAAATTTGTTAAGCATTATCATTAAAAAAAAATATAAATAAAATGTAAATCTATATTACTCGTTAATAGAAAAAATATAATTAGGGCTTAGAAAGCAATTTTTTTCTTGATTATAAGCCAAAATTAGTTTAATTTATATTTGTAAATTGTTAATTATTATTTGATTTAATTATGCCCGCTACGGTTTATCAGAGATTAATCCTGAAAAAGGATGATTTTAGCCGCAAAGATTTGCGAAATATTGCTAATTGGGTTAACTCTGTATGGCATAAAGACCATGAGGAAGATCCTCAAAAAGTCGAGCAAATGGAAGGTGATCGCACCTTTATGGTTTTCGAATACCCTGAAGACATGATTCCTATCATGGATGGAATCATCGAAAAATTCTACAAAAACAAGCAGAAAAAATATGTCAAGCAGGTAAGACTCGAAGAAAACCACAAACTTCGTAAAGAAGGAAAGCTACCGGAACCCGATCCAGATGAACAAAAGAAAAAGCCTCAAGGCAAAAGACCTTTCAACAAAGGAAAAGGTAATTTCCAAAAAGGTGGATTCAAACCTCGCTTTAATAAGCCAGGTGGTTCGCAACAAGGTAATTTCCAGAATAAAGAAAGGAAGTTTGACAATAATCGTCCTTTCGATAGAAATAAACCTTTCGACAAAGATAAGCCCTTCAATAAGGACAGAAACTTTAATCGAGATGGTAATTTCTCGAAGGATAGACCTTTCGACAAAGACAGATCTTTCAATAGAGACAATAATCGCGACCAAAGACCTGGTTACGATAGAGCTGCCTCTTCTTATGGAAATAAGCCTTACAACAAATATCCAAATCAGCAAGCTTATAATCCATTCCCAAAACCTGAAGATAACTCTTCTGAGCCTTCAAAGCCTAAGAGAAAACGTATCTCAGGAATTGTTGTTGTCGCCGACATCAAACCAGATGATCTGTAAAATTTTAAGTCCGGCTTTTGCCGGACTTTTCATTTATTTAACCATGATTTGAATTCTGACGACCTGTCTATGCTCACTATTCCATCTATTCCTTTTGGTGGATTTGGTTTTAGGCTTATAAATACTCTTCCTCTCGAATATGCTTCCATATTCTCTATTGACTCGGAATTGATTATCATCTTTCTATTGATTCTGAAAAATTTATCCTCATCTAATACTTCTTCTAAACTTTCCAATGTATTATCTATTATATATGACGCCCCTGTTTTTACTGTCATATACACTGCTTTATCCATTGCATAAAAATATGCTACGTTTGATACTTCTATCGATTTTATCTTTGTTCCGATTTGTACTAAAAACCGTTTCTTATATTCACGATTCACTTGGCTGAAAGAATTTATAAGTTTACCTATATCTAAAATAGTTGTGTTATTTATTTTTTTGAATTTTTCGATACTTGCTTTCAATTCATCTTCATTTATTGGTTTCAACAAGTAATCCACACTATTATACTTGAATGCTTTTATGGCATACTTATCATACGCAGTTGTAAATATTATTGGTATATCAATTCGAATTTGTTCCATTATTTTAAAACTTAATCCATCCGACAAGTGTATATCCATAAAAATTAAATCAATTTTATTATTTGATAAAAAATCTATGCTTTTGATTATACTTGGAGTATTTCCTATTACTCTTATATCATCAAACATTTCCTCTATCAATCCGGATAGTCTTTCGGCTGCTAATTGTTCATCTTCAATTATCAAACAGTTTATCATAAATCTTCCTCTCGAATTAGCGGTAGTTTGCTGTAATAATAATTATCAATCGAATAGAATTCTGCTTTTTTATCACTAAGTAAATTATATCTTCTTACTAAATTCTTTATTCCGATTCCGGTTGAATCATTTTCATTATACCTTGGCTGAAAACTATTTTTAACCACTATTTGATCGTTATCGTGATAGATACTAATAATTAATGGGGAATCTATATCAGTGCTATTATGTTTGATTGCATTTTCTATTGCCAATTGTATTGAAACCGGTGGTATTAGTGCATCAATCGATCGTAAATCCCCATCGATCATATATCTTATTCCATCTCCAAATCGATATTTATTCAATTTCAGATATGATATAGAAAAATCAATTTCTTTGATTAGTTCTATTAGATGCAATTCCGAACTTTCTGTTATATATCGATAAATTTTTGAAAATTCTTCGAGAAATTTTTCTGCTGCACTTGCATCTTTTCTTATCAAGCTCATCAAAACATTAAGACTATTAAACAAAAAATGCGGATTTAATTGATTTTTCAGAGATTCGAGCTGAGCAATCATATTCTGTCTTTCCAATTCATCTGCTTTTTGTTTTGTTTTTTTCCAATTCGAATAGAAAATGTATGCTTCGAGAGTTATTACCATAATCATATTTATTACTGTAGTTATAAGAAAATTATTTATCAAATTTGGCTCTAAACCATTCTTGTAACTATTGATTGAATGTACAGTAATTGTCAAGATACTCGACAATATTGCAGAATTGATTATTAGTCCTAAACTTTCAACAATTATTCTTAAAGCAGCTTTTTGCTGCCAAGAAAAGAATTTGTCACAGAAATCAATCAATTTCAAATTAAAATAGAACAAACAAATTGCAGTGATGCCACTAAAAAATGTTGAGTATATTATCGAAAACACAAGCGATAATATTGAATTTTGAATATGAAATCCAGTCAAATGATTATAACTAATAATAATCAATTGAATGATCAGAGAGAATACATAAAGTATACTTATAATCTTTGCATTTAATTTCATAATAATTTTCTTGATTTTTGGCAATATATAAATATTAATTGAAAAATGGAAACCGAAATGGTTCCCATTAGTCAAAGAAATTATATTTAATTGAAATACCTGCATTAAAATTGTTAAGTATATCTTCGTCTGCCGCAATCATTTCTATAGGAGAGCTGGCGCGGTAATCAAAATCTATTGATAAAGACCAATGATTATAGAAACGAGCTTCAAATTGGGCACCCAACTGCCATACTGCAAAAATATCTTTATCAATAATTTCATCTGCCCATTTCATTTCCTTACGATATTTTCGATCATAAACATATGAAACCTCGCCAGTTCCCATATATATTGGTAATGAAAAGTGATAATCGCCAGTTCCAAATGGATGCCAATCTAATAAGATTCCAGCATGACCTGACTGCAAATGATAAGATTTATCTTTGTCTAATTCATTAAGTTTTCTATCATAACTCAATCCTTCTGCTTTGAGTCCTATCTCGAAATTATCTGATATCTTATAAGAAGCATTTAGTCCCAGCCAACCCGCTGCTTTAGAGTCAATACTCGACCCTTTCAAACTCAAACCAATATTCCATTTTTGATTGATCATATCAAATTTTTCGAAACCTTTGTTTTCAGTTTGAGCAAATAAATTGATTGCAAATAAAAGTGCAATTGCATGAATCATAATTTTTTTCATTTTATATTTCCTTTAAAGATTTTGTAAATAATTACGATTCAAAATTAAATACTGAGAATAATGATAAATAATTTAGTAGTGTGAAAGTGTTTTATGCAAGGATGAACTTGTAAAAAATACGAATAAAAAAAAGTGAGCATCTTTTGGATGCCCACTCAACTATGCTATTTATATATTAATTGTTTATTTCAAAATGAGAAACTTTCTTGATATCAATCCTTTTTCGGTATTCATTACTAACACAAAGGAACCACTATTCATCATTTGAGTATCAAATCTGAGAGAATTGCCACTCACATTTTCGTTTATTATTTCCTTTGCATTCATATCATATATCATATATGAATATATTTGATTAAGTGACTCATATTGAACATAACTATCGGTTTGAATAAATTTTTCATTATCATTTTGATTGCTAAAATCATCCACAGAAGTGAAAAAACTGAGATCAAATATTTGTCCATAATCTGTAATAGCCTTCATAGTTCCAGTACTAATTGAAGGAATAATTGTATTGTCATCTATTGGTTCAATCAGCAGGTAAGCAATTGTACCTTTATTAGCCGAAATCTTACTCAAATCAGAACTGAAAAATTCTATATAGTCATTATCAATTGAATAATCAAAATAGTTATCATTACTGAATAAATCAGAGCTTTCCATACCAATAATTTTGAAACCACTAAGCTGATTTAAATCAATTTTACCGCAAACACCAATAAAAGGAGTTGATGAATTAACTTTTATAGGAATTTTAATTGAGTTACTCGAAATTATTGGTTTATCATTCAAATGTGATTTATCAATAAATTCATGATTAATAATTCCGCTCGTACGTTTTTTATCATAATTATAAGTAACAACAAGATTATCTGCCATATTAACCTCGCCGTTTCCATCACAATCTGCATAAGTAGCCATAGCAGAATCCCAAGCAATAACAGCTTGAGCTGACCAAAGAGTGCTAGCAGGATCGCGTTTAAAGCATCTCGTAGATTTTGATTTTGGTCCCATACCTAAATAATAAGAAACAGTAGCAAAATCCAAATGGTCAACAGCACCGCTATTATCAGCATCGCCAGGCCAAACATCGATAAAAGAATGAATTTTATAAGAGATTGTTTGTGCTTTCATTTTTATTATTTTAGGGATTGAATCTTCATAGACAGTAGCGCGAGGCTCAACAATATCAAAAGTAATATATGAATCATGAATTGCAGTTGGAATAACGGCAAATTCAAGATGAATGACTAAAGGATTGTCTGGAGATAAAGTATCAGGAGGATTGCCCGACCCGGAGCTGACAACAATTCTGCCGGTACCAACATCAACAGAAATAGGAAGAACAAAGGCTTCGCTTTTAGAACCAAAGCGCCCTCTCTTCCATTCAGAAAATCTTACAAACTTAGTTTGATCATATTTTAATTCGAAAGCAACGTTGCTGCAGTTTCTAAGACTATCTGCATAAATATCGACACCGAAAATATAAGTAGCGGTGACAAAGCCGTTTCTTGATTTATCGACATCAGTCCGCTCAAATCTTAGCGATTGTGCAAAGATAGAGCCTGAGCCAATTATCAAGTATGCAGCAGCTATTAATATTATTATTTTTGCTTTCATATTTATCAACAAAATATAATTTACAAATTTCAATTAATTAGAGCAATCAACGTGCCATCGGCATTTCAATTCTTATGCTTTTATATCTCAAGTGCTTTATTTGTTTGGCTTTAGAACTTATATTCTTTATATTTTAAAATCAATCAGAAATATTTCATGGCTAATATTCGACAATTTTAAAATATTTTTCCTTTATTCTAACGAATTACATCTAATTAAATTATTATTTATAATAGCTAATTAGCTTAAAATAATAAATTTAAGTAATTATTCATTTTTTCAGTGTTTAGAAATATTGTATTTTTGCATTCTTTGTTATGTTAATTAGGGAAGTGTATGGCGGAAACTTTTACTGAAAAAAAAGGCGCTAGGTACAAATTTATTGATGTACTTCGCGGTATTTCTGTTATTTGGATGATCGAGACTCATGTTGTCGATATTTGTCTGGATAAAAGCTGGAAAACTGGTTTCTTTTATGAAATGCTTAACATATCCAATGGATTTGTTGCTGTTACATTTTTATTTTGTGCAGGTGCAGGATTTTGGATTGCTGCCAGTAGAAAAATTGATGACTACAAATCTTTTAAAACTCCTTTTTGGGTTTATTTAAGAAGACTTTTATTCATTTTGGGTATGGCTTATTCACTTAATCTCCCAATTTTTTCTTTTAATAAAATGCTCACTGCTACACCCGAGCAAATTACTTTTTGGTTAGGTATAGACGTTTTGCATACAATTGTCTATACTTCGCTAATTGCTCTTTTATTTGCACTAATTTCTCCTCGGATACATTTTATAAAATATATTTCTGCATTTTTGGCAATTGGAATATTTGCGCTTACTCAATGGACTTATATGATCGATCCATTCCAAACAGTGCCATATCCTTTGGCATTCTTCATCGGGCATTATCCAATTTCTAAATTCCCACTTATACCTTGGAGTGGATATTTCTTTGCGGGACTTGCGATAACTGCATTTTTTATGGATTCTGACAATAAAGAAAAACTTGCTAAATGGATGCTTGCTATTTCGTTCTTCTTACCATTTATTATTTTTGCTATCAAGAATTCAGGCTTAGATCCAACTCCTGCTCATTTCAATTGGTGGTATGTTTCACCTTTGCATATGCTTTATAGAGTTTGTGGGCCTACTTTGGCGTTTTCTCTTCTATTTCTCACTGAGAAATATTACACAAACTGGAAATTTACTCCATTTTTACAGACTGCCGGACAAGAGTCATTGTTTTTATATGTTAGTCATATTATGATAGTATATGGTACTATTGCTAATTTTGGACTCAGATATATGGGTGCAAATACTTTCAATCCTCTCGAAACATTATTAGTATATATTGCAATTACTGCAGTATGTTATTATTTCGCTTGGGCTTGGCATTACTTAAAAGCCAACCAACCCGCAAAATCAAGACTAATTATGGTTAGCTCGATTGTATTATTCTTTTTGATATTCTTTTTTAAGCAATATTAATTTTAAATAAAACAGCGGCTGAAATTATCAGCCGCTGTAAATTTGGCATCACAAAGCCGCCCTATATCTTTATTGATTTTAATCCTAAATACCTGTCTTTATATTCATCTTTCATCATTGATAAATCTACTAATATTAATCCATCAACAGAATTTGAAAATTTTTCATCTATGCTAAAATCTATAAATGAAACTCCTCCATATTCGCAAATTTCTGTATATCTTCTGAATAATACCGGTACTGTATATCCTAAGTTCTTCAATGCATTTTTCATGATCCTAAAATCTTCGTCTTTATTATCCCCATTAAACATAAATGATAGTTCATCTTCGATAGTCCTTGTCAAACTAAATTTTCTATATGATTGAGCAAAAGAAGATGGGCCTGAAAACCACTTTTTATAGTAATATACTATAATACTTTTAGCATAATTGCTATAAGCATCACTAATTGAAACCGCTCCCCATAAGTATTTAATCTCAGAAGAATCTTTGAGAAATGCGCCAATCCCCTGCCACATATAATCTAATGCATTTGTTTTCCAATACTTTTGCTGAACAAAGCTCCGCCCCATTTCGACTGAATTTAAAAGTATTTTGTCGAATGATTGGTTCAATTGAAATTGCCCTGAGTTATATAGTCCTTCCTTACCAATTTCTTTTATTATGCTTGAACTTATTCCCATTCTGTATGAACCAACAATATCCAGATTTTCTTCATCCCAAAGCACTATATGTTTATAGTAATTATCAAATTCATCATTATCAATTGACTTGCCGGTGCCCTCACCTACTTTCCGAAATGTAAGCTCTCGGAGTCTACCGATTTCTTTTATAATATTTGGACAATTGCCTGATTCTACTAAATAAATCTTTTTATCATCTGATGTCTTGCCAATCAATATTGAGTTACTTAATTCTTTTTTTAGTTGACGAGGAGCAATTGGATGGACAATAGTTTCTTCGGTTGGAAACAGACCCGGCTTTTGTTTGCCAATATTTAAAGTGTGTTTTCTAAGTAAATTAGCATTAACTTTGGCAGATAATTTTGTTGCACTAAAAGCTGAATTCGGTATTAAATCCCCAAAACGAATATTTATTGACTTCCCTCTTTTATTAAACAATTCATTAGGCAACAATAACATTCCCAACGGATTATAAACAAGTGATGCAAAATAGAATGCAAAAGAATTTCTGGCATCAATATAAGCAGGTAAGATTGGAGCTTGCATTTTCATAGCAAACTTTATAGGACCTTTCTTCCATTTTTTATCCTTAATCCCATTGGGATTCATTCTCGAAACTTCTCCAGCCGGGAAAAATATCACTGCTTCGTCGTTGTTAAGAGCATTTTCTATTGCTTTAATATTATTCTTCTGACTCGATGGACTGAATAAATCATAAGCTAAAAATAACTCTCTAAGGTTTTCAATATTTATTAAAATGTCGTTAGCTACAATTTTGACATCTTTTCTTACTTCAGAAACAGCTTTTAAAAGAGCCAAACCATCCAAACCTCCTAAAGGATGATTTGCAACAATTACTAGTTTACCTTCGCTTGGTATACGTTTTTTGCTGCGTTCTGATAATGTATAAGAAAAATCAAGATAGTCGAATAAAGAATCAATAAATTCATAATTTTTTATATATTCATTTATACTCATAAATTGATTGATTTTGTCTAAATGCAAAATTTTTTTTAGAAGTTTGACTGTCAATTTTTTTATTATAAGTGGATATTTTTCAAAGAAATCAGGATTTCTCTGATTAATAAGCAATTCAATATCTATACTTTTCATTTTTACTCCATTCAATAATAAATACTTTTCAAAATTAATATCCTGATGTTTGGAGATTATTTGCTTTTAGTTAAGATAAAATCAAATTGATTCTTTTAAGTTTTATTGTAATGTTTTTTTCTAATTTTTTAAAGAATTTCACTTTTTTTCTTGATTTTTTAATAATTAAACATTTGTTCAAATATTCAATTTTAATCTTCGTTTAAAATTCAAGTTAGGATAAACTAATTTTAAAGGGTGATTATGAAGAAGATTTTTTGGAGTAATTTACTCCTATTAATTTTAATCGGATCAAACATTGCTTCAGCAAATACAGGAACAGGCGGCATAATTGGAAGAATCATTAGCAAAGCAACTCAAAAGCCACTACAAAGTGTAACTATTAGAGTAATCGATACCAAATTTGGAGCTATTTCAAAATCTGATGGCACTTATAAAATTGAAAATATTCCGCCGGGTGTATATTCTGTTCAATTTTCAATAATTGGCTATGAAACTTATGTGCAATCAAATGTTTCAATTGTTGTAGGTAAGTCTACTGCTTTAGATGCTGATTTAACTGAAAAAATCATTCAACTGCAAGGTGCAGAAGTTAGATCTTCATATTTTGATAAAAAAATTGAAACAGTAACTTCAACTCAAACTCTCAGCTCCGAAGATATTAGAAGAGCTCCAGGAGTGCAAGAAGACGTTTTGAGAGCAACTGCTCTGCTACCTGGTGTTGCAGTTACCCAAGCCGGCAGAAACGACTTGATTGTTCGTGGTGGTGCTCCTTTCGAAAACCTTTATGTTGTTGATAATATTGAAGTACCAAATATCAATCATTTTGGTTCGCAAGGTGCTGGTGGTGGTCCTTTATCAATTGTTAACATCGATTTCGTTAAAAATGTTACATTTTCTGCAGGTGCTTTTGGCTCCAGATATGGAGATAAATTGTCTTCTATTACAAATATTGAACTAAGAAATGGAAATGAAGAATCATTTGGTGGAAAAGCTACTTTATCTGCAACAGGATTTGGATTAAACTTAGAAGGGCCTATTGGTAATTCGGGTTCTTATTTGTTTTCTGCCAGAAGGTCATATCTGGATTTTTTATTCGATGCAGCTGGTTTTTCATTTGTTCCTGAGTATTGGGATTTTCATTTAAAAACTAATTACAGAATTAATGATTTCAACTCAATTTCTTTTTTGACTATTGGTGCCATTGGTTCAGTTAAATTGAATAATGATGATAATGATTCTAAATTTGATAATTCGAGAGTTGCCGTACCAAATCAAAAGCAATATTTCTCTGGTCTTACATGGAAACATCTATTCGAATCGGGTTTTGCTACTGTTACTCTCGGCCAAACAATGACAACATATAATACATATCAAAATGATTCAATGCTTGTCGAAGTTTTGAAAAATGATTCTAAAGAAGCTGAAACTTCTCTTAGAACTGATGTTGATTTGCAACTTACAAAACAAACAACTTTGACTTTTGGTAATCAAGTGAAAATGGCTAGTTCATTGGATTACGATGTATATATCGATGGTATGTTTAGAAAAGATAATCTTGGCAATCCTCAATCTTTAAAGATTGATACAAGCTTTACATCCTATAAAAATTCAACTTATGCCAACATCACAAGTGGTATTGGCAATTTTAAGTTAACTTTAGGCTCACGTCTCGATTATAATAATCAACTACAAACTCAATGGCATATTTCTCCAAGAGCTTCTGTTATTTATCAATTAAATGATGTAACTGCTTTCAGTCTTAGTGGAGGTAGATATTACCAATCACCATCGAGCATTTGGTATGTTGGTGATGTAAATAACAAAAAACTTGATGCTATCAGAGCTGATCAAGTAGTTCTTGCCTTCGACCATACACCTCTCGAAGATGTTAAGGTTCAAGTTGAAGTATATTACAAATGGTATGAAGATTATCCTGCAAGACTTTGGAGACCACAGGCGGTATTATCACCATCAGGCTTCGACGACTTATCTACAGATATTCCTTTTGGTCTGGAACCATTAGTAAGCAAAGCTAGCGGATTTAGCAGAGGATTTGAAATATTTATACAGAAAAAATTGAGTGAAATTCCACTTTACGGTTTGTTCAGTTTTTCTCTTAATGAATCTAAATTTAAATCTTTAGATAATAAGGAACGTCCCAGCAGTTTTGATAGTAGAGCTATAGTCAATTTAGCATTGGGTTATAGATTTAATCAAGAATGGGAACTTAGCGGTAAGTTTAGATTGGCTACCGGCACTCCTACAACTGATTATCTTCCAAATGGAGATAGAAATTGGGTTAAATATAATGAAGGTTATAGGTTGCCTATTTTTCATGCATTAGATATGAGACTAGACAAAAGATGGAACTTTGACTCATTTTCTCTTCTTACTTACTTAGATATTCAAAATATTTATGGTCGTGAAAACATTTCAGCTTATAGATGGAATCCTCGACTTCAAAAGGCAGAAGCAAATAAGTCGATTGGAATTCTACCAAGTATTGGTGTAAGTGTCGAATTTTAATGTATTTATTAAAACATTTAAATGGGGCAGTTATTTTATTATAGCTGCCCCATTGTATTAATTTACTGTTTTATTATTTTCTTAAAATAAACATTTTTATCACTAGTTATTTTTAAAGTATATACTCCGCTTGGAAATGATGATAAATTAATATCTCGAACTTTTGATTCGCTTACATCATCTACTTTAGCAACTAAACAAGCTAAATTATTATAAACTTCAATCTTTTTTATTGATTCTAATTCATTTAAAGACACAGTAAATATTCCATTGTTTGGGTTTGGAAATATATTTAAATCATTATCCTCATTTTCTATTATATTATTTGGAATTTCTTCCCAAAGACCAATTTCTTTCGAAGTATAAGTATCCCAATCATAAAGGAACTTCCACCAATTAGAGCATCTATAATATTTACCATTAAGATTATATGGAATATTATTTTCATAGCCGGGTATAGCATTCAACCAATAAATAAACCATTGAAGTTCGTATCTTCCTTCAAACTCATTAATACCATCTGGCCAATTATATTTTATGTCTTCCCAAGCATGATGGCTAATAAGCTTTTTCTCGCCACTATTATCAGGTTTCCAATCTTCGATATCACTCCAAGTTGGTTTCACAAGATTTGTATCCACCTGAATATAATGCATATAATAGTAATCTTTATCAGTATTTGGTGGCATATGAGTCCAACCGCATCTTCCCATTTTTCCTACAAATAATTTCCACAAGAAGTCTGTATTATCAGCTTGAAGTTGATTTTGGTATGTCCAAATACTTTCGAACTGATGAGTAAATGGCTCGAAATTGACTGAACTATAGCCAGGATAGGATTGGAATTGGTTAATTACTGTATATGTCTTATTATAAATTGGTAATGGTTCAGGATTGGCACCATTGCAAGCCATATGAATAGTCGGAGTAGACATATACGATTCGAAAGCTGAACGAAAAGCTTCTGGGCTATGATAATCTCCATCGTAAGCACCCCATGTTGCATTTAAGCCTCCACCCCACAACCAAACCATCTTTACACCTTTATTTTCGACATAATCCTTTAGATTGACTTGTTTAAATATTTCATCAAAATCTAAAGCATATTCCAAAATACCATTATCATAACAATAATTTCTTATACTTGGAGGAAATGGTTCATAGATTGTTATGTAGTCTACGACTTTTATACCTATGGATGGTCTGGCATTTAGATTTTTATATCCTCTGAATTTAGAGCCTTGCTCTAATGCAAATTTAAATCGGTTGATTGTCTCCAAATTTCTTTGTTTTGTAGCTTCGATTGTAATATCAGAAAATTCGAATAGGTCAGGCGAAAATATTGGATCTTTATTTATTCCATCGCGTGTTGGTATGTATTGAATTATTAGAATTGGTACTTCATAAACAAAATCCTTAGCAGGACTAGCCAAGAAATCAGATAATTTTTCGATCTCAGTATTTTTAACTGGCTTCAATACTTTTACGTTTGTAGTACAACTTGCATTTTCATACTTAGCAATAATTTTAGTATCGCCTGCTTTAAGAGCTTTAATTATACCTTTTGCATCTACACTGGCAATATCAGGTGAAAGAGACTCAAAAGTGATTTGTTCGATTGGAATAAGCTTTTCGCCATGATAAAGTAATTTATTTTGAATATTTTTCCAAGTCCAATTTTCCCATAATTCAATATTTGCTTGCATTCCTGAGAGTGCATCAGCATCATTATAAGAAAACAGTTCCATTTCATTAATTTCGACAGGATTATCATCTAAAGACATTATTTTTAGTCGCCAGTGCTTGGCTTCAAATCCATTTTCAAAAATCAAAGTATCCCATTTCCCTGCTGTTGCAGTTCGCTCAGAATAAGATTTTACATTCGAATTTGAATATTTTAAATCAGAGTATTTATCAGAATATTCAAGCTTCCACTTAGTATTATTTTTGAAATTTATCCTCATTGACTTAAACTTACGTGGTATTTTATAAGTTATATTGACGAATATTTCTTTGCTTTTGAATTTATGTGAATTTGAAATAAAACCATCATAAGCATTATCTATTGGAATATAGTCTGAGTAATTTAGAACAATATTATTTGCATTTACTTCATGTTTGAAATTGAATTTCAATGGATATAAATCCAAATCTCGCTTATAATATAGTCCTAATTCCCAAATATGAACATAATTATCGCCGACGGTTCGCTTAAAATTAAATTTCCAAATTTTTGCAGCAACATGCTCTTTAATTCTTTTAGAATCCCAAACCCCCATTACTTCAGTATCAGGAGCAATTAATAATTTGTAGGTTCCGGACTTTGAATCTAAGTCAGAATTATTATCAGCAATTTCCACCCACCATTGATTTTTATCTGAATCTATGCCTGTTTGCCCAATAAAGACAGCAATACTATCAATATAACTAGCATTTTCGAATTCAATTTTGACCCAAGCCGGATTAATATTAGCCGATCGTGCAATTGTTGTAATATCGTCATCGAATAAGTTCCAAACATCACCAATATCAAAATTTGAACTTGTTATTGTCGCTTCATTCAACTCAAGTTTACTCATCACTGTTTTTGCAGACAAGTCGATACAATTCATAAATATAATTGTAATAATAATACTGTAAATAACTCTTTTCATTTGCAATTCCTCATAATTGATAAACACAAACGAAAATAAGAATATTAAATAAAAACAAAACAGCTTAAATAGTTGAATAGGCAATAAAGAATAATGAAAGCATTAAAATAGGACTTATTTTTTCGGGCTTAAGATTTTTTCTAAATCTTTGCGTATTAGCTCTTCAGGAATTGAGAATTTGTCAGTTTTTCCACTGCCAATCTGGTTTGTATCTAAAATCAGTATATTATCATTGTTATTATGTTTTGCGCTTTTGGTTTCTTTTGGTTTGGCAATAATTGATTCATCTTTTTGCAAATCAATCTTATCATTAACTTCATACTCCAAAATTTCTTCATCTTTTTGAGAAGTTTTTTTAAGTGCATCTTCATTATGTTTTGATTCTTCAAAAGGTTTTTCTACTTTAGAATCTTCAGAATCCTTTGCAATACTCTCAATAAAGATACCGGATTGAGTAAAGTCTATATTATAAATTCCTAAATTATGAACTACATTGATAAAACCCTCGAGTGGCACCATTAAATCGCCATTATTAAGGATTGCAGGGAGATTCATTTGTTGAACTCTAACATCCTCACCAATTTGGCACATAATGAAAAATGATCCCGGAGAAGATTTAATTTTCAAATTAGTAGTTTTGACTGCCCATTGCTTATCATCATATTTAGAATTTGGAAATAAAGCTTTGCACAAAGAGTTGAAATCAGCATATTCACCATTAAGTAATTTTTGAGTTTTAACGATAAATTTTCCTTTTCCGCTATTATATACGAAGGTATCAGCAAAAGAAAAATCACTTGCTAAAACAAAAATTAATCCCAAAATCAATATTTTCATTCTCTCTATCATGCTTAGCTCATAAAAACTAAATAGTTTAAGCAAATTTAAGTATTTTTTTCGAATAATTATATATTGATTTTAATATAAATATATAATAATCATCCTAATTATCGGCAGAATAGTGATAATCTGAATATAAAAAAACTGTCTGATAATTATTCAGACAGTTTTTTTTAAGCAATGGATGTTTTACGCATTATTTCAACAACTTAAATGCATGTGACCATTGATTTTTAGCAAATCCAGGTATACACCAAAGCATTGCAAGTGGTTCAATAGCTCGTGCAGAAACTGCTGATCCCATATCTTCAGCATCCCAACCGAATTTATCGAGTATAATAGTAACTTCTTTCTTAGCTTCTTCATCATTTCCACAAATAAACATAGTAGGCTTAGTACCTTTAAAATCCGGATTAATCATCAAAGCATTGCCAACTGATGAAAATGCTTTAACAAACTTAGCTTCGGGATAATCTTTTTGCAACTCTTCCATCAATGAATAATTGATATCAGTATAATACTTCAAAACCCCATTTTCCGGCATTGCATCTGCAATTGGATTATTTGCATCAATAATTACTTTACCCTTTAGGCGTTCGGGATTAATAGAAGTCAAAGCACTTTTGGCAACAGTACCTTTAACTGCATAAACCAATAATTCACCAAAAGCAGCAGTTTCATCCAAAGATGCAAAGTTCCCTTTGAATCCCGATTCTTTAGCCCATTCAACAAGTTTAGATACATCACGGCTTCCCATCATCACATCGTAGCCATGCTTTTCGAATCCTAATGCTAATGCTTTAGCAACATTACCTGAGCCTAAAATTCCAATTTTATTCATTACAGCGCTCCTTATTTGTACATACAAATATTTATGAAAAAAAATTTATTCTAATAGATTTGCAGCTTTAAAAACATCTTGAGTTAATTTATCGGCAAATTCTTTGCCAAGCAAATCAACATATTTATTATACATACCAGCCCAAGCTTCTTTTATTTTTGTATCAATATCCATAGAGGCTTTAGTAGGAAATATAAGCACTTGCTTGCCTTCGTGAAAGCGTTTTATTAAGGAATTATTTTCTAATTTCTCTACTAATCGAGTGATAGTCGAGGGCTTTAGCATCATAATCTTTGCTAATTCTCCGGCATTTATTCCTGGATTCTTATTTACCGTCATAACAATAAATGCATAACTAGGTGCTAAATCCACCGAAGCAAAAGAGTCTTCAGCAATTTTTGTGATATTTCTTGACAATGCATTCGCTGCATAGTACAAGCATTTACAATATGTCGATTGGTCGCAATTCATTTCAATACAAATTTACAAAAGATTATTTGTATATGCAAGCATTAATTTAACAAAAAGGCTTAATTAATTAAGCCTTAAAATAACATTTAGAATTTTACTCTAAACTTACCAGTACCTTCTTTAATATAACCATTTGATTTATAAGTAAAAGTACCAGC
>CAZBNQ010000028.1:0-15642 GCA_964493035.1 uncultured Hyphomicrobiales bacterium
TTCTTTTGCTGTTCCTTATAAAATTTTCCCAAAATTCTTTTTTTACATCATATAAATAGCCTCCACGAAATGCTTCATTTATAAGATCTTCAGGATAATCTATCCTACAATTTTTTACATCCAAGTATTTCATTAATTGCTTGTCAAATTCTCTCTTCAATTGCTCATTGGTAAATGATTTGTTATTATTCAAATCTTCGTAAAATACCATAAATGTTCCTATTTCACAATAATAGTTCCATATTCCTTCCTTGCGCTCTGCATAATACCAACTAATACTCTGACAAAAATATGATGTGGCTTTATTAGTCCTATAATAACATGAATATGCTCTATTTGAATCTTTAGTAAATAATACAATCTCTTCAAAATCATATTTTTGTAAATTGTTTTTTAAATCTTCATATTTTGGCACACCTTTATTTGCCCAGTCAATCATTGTATCTCTAAGTCCATTTCTTACTTTTTGACTCAGCTCATCTGCTTTTGATTTTTCTCTAATCTTATCAATACAATCTTGTTTTTCTTTAAGTGTAAAACAAGATGAAAATGACATCAATATAACCATTACTATAGTTCTCATTGTTTCCTCATTTTATTTTGTTTTTGATTCTTGTCAACGTGCAAAAATCTAAGACACAATTTGTTATTAAAAAAGATATTCTTACTGCAGCATTTATAGTTAATATACCGCCTTTTTAATCATTATCCAAGAATGGCTCGTATTTAATAAAAAATTGTTATTCCATACTTTATTTCAATTTAAAATTATTTTTTGAAACAATTTCAATTAATTTTTGTTATAATTTATTATTCAATTTTCTAAAAGGATTTATTATGAAAATTATTATTACTCTTTTTTTGTTAATATTTGCCTATCTGCCATTAGTTTCAGGCACTTGGCAATCAATTAAAAATCCTTCTTTTTGTAAATTCAATCTTATCGATAATTCAGATAGTTTATTAGTTTTAGTTAGAAATAACAAAATATATACTTCTTCTGATAAAGCAAAAACTTGGAAGGAATTAATACTTAATGAATTGAATAACTCTTATATTTATAATCTTACAGTTAATAAAGATAATTCAATTTTAGTTTCATTATACTACGCCAAAACAAAGCAGCATTTAAATCTTATTATAAAAAAAGACTCAATTGTAACAAGAAAAGATCAATATATTTATCCAATTGTAAAGTCATCTTTAGGCAAATTTTTTAATAAAAATGGTATTATCTATAATTCAATTTTAGATTCAATCGATCTTTGCAATCCGTTTGACCAACTAATAGATAATGGAAAAGATATTCTTCTTGTAAAAAAAGAAAATTCATTTTATTCAAATGATTCCGGTAATACATGGAATTATATTGATTTAGAGTTATTTAATAATAATGTTAAAATTGATAAAAAATTCAACATTTATTCTTTGGGATTTAATAATCACGGAATATATCTTAGTAATGATACCGGAGCAAATTGGATGCAAATCTTTGATAATGTAGTTGTTAATCATTTTTTCTATTTACCTGAAAATACACTAATTGCAGTTACTAATTCATCAGTACAAATTTCAAATTCTCAATCTGAAGGTTGGTTCAACAGCGGCTTAAAAGATTTTAGTATTAGTCATGCTTTTAAAAATGGAAATAGCATTATATTATATACGCCTGCAAGACAAGGTTTCTATATTTCTGATGATAATGGAAAAACTTGGAGTTTTGAATCCGGAAATTTCGATCTTTCGAGTATTAATCAAATATGCCAATACAAAGATCGGATATATGTCCAAAACAATAATTTTATTCTCAAGTATAATGAAAAATCGGAAAAATTAGAGACAATATACTGCGACGATTCAAAGGATTATATCCATGATAAGAAATTTGTAATATTACGTGATACTATACTGCAATTTTATAATTCAAAAGTGTATTTAAGTAGTTTAGATTCAATTTCTTTTACTGAATTTAAACCTTCGGTTGATTTTTCAAGTATTGTTTTATTTAAAGATTCTGTATATTTTTTCTATAAAAATTGCCTGAATAAATTAGATTTAAATGGAAATGTTCAATTAGTTTTTAAAGATGAATTTTTGGATTCAAGCCCTATTAAGAAGGTATTTAATGATAAACTTTATTTTGGCGGTGATTTTATTTATGAATATCAACAGAATCAAAGACCCAAAAAACTAGATTGGGACTGGAATCTAGAAAAAACTAAAATAGTTGATTTTGTTCTAAATCAAGCTAATCATATCTTTGCCAAAACTAGTAATAATTCGCTTTATAAATCATTGGATTATGGTAAGACTTGGGTAAATATTGATGAAGGTATTCCTACAAACAAATATTTCAATTTATTGATTGATCATAATGATATTCTTTATATCCATTCTAAAGACGGATTTTTAAAAATGGATACAAAAGAAGAGAAAATCAATTTGTCTGAATTTATTGTTCCTTTCAATCCACAGGATGATTTTGGCGATCTAATGACTATCAATAACACCTTATTCAACATACATAGCGAGGGTATATTTAAATATAAATATTCTGAAAATGAAATAATTGAGCTAGAAAGTCCATCAAACTTGAGTGTACTTAAAAATAAATCAATAAATCTAAAATGGCGAAATAACCCCGAAGCAATAAAATACTATATACAATTATCAAATTCACCTGTATTTTTTAATGAAAATCTATTGGTAAACGATTCGATATCAAATATAACAAATTATGCTATCAATAAAATTGTCAATGATGGCAGCTTTTATTGGAGAGTCAGAGCCAAATATGCTGATAATTCTTTTAGTGAATGGTCAGACAGATGGAAATTTAGTATCAATACAAGCTCTAACATAATAACTGAAAATAATAATGATATGTTTTACCCAAATCCCTTGAATGATCAATTATACATAAATAGCGATGAGCAGATCGAATTTATTGAAATTTATAATATTAGGGCAGAACAAATTATGAAAATTGAAAACCCAGAAAGTATTATAAATCTTTCATCATTAAATACGGGAATTTACTTACTTAAAGCAAGAATTGGTATTAAGAATATTTACCACTTGATAAATAAATATTAATAACTTAATCCGTTGCAAACTTAATATATTATAGAGTGCAATCTAAATTTGAATCAAGATTCATTAATTTTATTAGCTAATAAAATTAAATAATTCTTGTTTATTTCACTAATTGAAATTAATTTATAATGTTTTGTTTAACATTTTGTGAAACAGAATAAATTACTATATTTTAATATAATAATTCTAAATATATGATAAATAAAATAGATAAAAAAATTGAATTAATGGCTCCTGCAGGAACTTATGAAACATTGATGGCTGCAATACAAGGCGGAGCAGATTCAGTTTATTTTGGAGCTGGCAACCTAAATATGCGCTCCAAATCAAGTGCTAATTTTCAGCCTGAAGATCTAAAAAAAATTGCTGATATATGTAAAAATCATGGTGTGAAATCATATTTAACATTAAATACTGTTATTTATGATAAAGACTATGAGCAAGTAGATATAATGCTCAAAACTGCAAAAGATGCTGACATTTCTGCTGTTATTGCTTCTGATATCTCTGTGATTCAAGCTGCTCGAGATCTTGATGTAAAGGTGCATGCCTCTACCCAATTGAATATCAGCAACAAACAAGCTGTTAAGTTTTTTTCTCAGTTTTGCGATGTTATGGTTTTAGCTCGCGAACTTAGTTTAGATCAGGTAAAGGAAATTAGTAATTTTATTGAATCGAATAATATTTGTGGACCAAGCGGTGAACTAATCAGGATTGAAGTGTTTGTTCATGGTGCTTTGTGTATGGCAGTTTCTGGCAAATGCTATCTATCTCTTCATCTCCATGATAGCTCTGCCAATCGTGGCGCTTGCCTCCAACCATGTAGACGCAAATATGAAGTGACTGAAAAAGAAAAAAATTATCAGCTTGAAATTGACAATGAATATATTATGTCTCCAAAAGATCTATGCACTATAGGATTTTTGGATAAAGTGCTTGATGCAGGTGTTGAAGTTCTCAAAATTGAAGGTCGAGGCAGGCCAGCCGATTATGTTAAAAGAGTTTGTTCTGTTTATAAAGAAGCAATAAATGCTTGGAAAGACGGCAGTTATTCTCCAGAATTAGTTCAAGTATGGGAATCTAAACTTGCCGAAGTATATAATCGCGGATTTTGGGATGGCTATTATCTTGGACGTACCTTGGGCGAATGGAATGATATCCATGGTTCGAAAGCTACTAAGAAAAAGCACTATATTGGTGTTGTTACAAATTATTATCAGAAAATAAAAGTTGCCGAAATACTTCTACAAAGCGATGATCTTAATATTAATGATGATATTATTATAATCGGATCTACTAGCGGAGTTGTTGAATCAACAATTTCGGAAATTAGAAACGATAATGAAAAAACAAGTACCGGCAAAAAGGGTGAGACAATATCGATTCCAATGGATGACTTTGTTAGAAGAAATGACAAAGTATTCAAAATAATCGATGCTTAAAAGTGGAGTCTTGTATTATTAGTGGGCAAATGATGAAAAGTAATGATTTATTGAAGTTGAGAAAAAAGGCAGAAGAATTTTTTCAGAGTAATGTCGTGGATAAAAAGTTCACTTCTATTGATGATTTAGAAAAACTATTACAAGAATTAAATATTTATCATATCGAATTGGAAGTTCAAAATGATGAACTTACTTCAACTCGAGATAAATTACAAATTTCGCAAAAACGCTATTCAGATCTATATAATAATGCTCCTATTATTTATCTTACTCTCGATGATAATCTTCATATTATTGAAATTAACAAAGCTGGTGTTGATAAATTTGCCCTTGACAAAAAATCCCTGATCAATAAGGATTTTAGAAAATTTATTCATCCTGAATCACAAGATGAAGTTTATTTTTTACTAAATAATAGTAATCTCAACGAAAATCAGTCAATCGTTATCAAATTAGTCGACAAACAATCTATTGAATTTGATGCTCAAGTAGAACTCAATCTGGATAATAATTCAAATTCTGTTGAATATCACTGTGCAATTATTGATATTACTAAATGGAAAGATAAAGAAAGAGAACTATATCTGGCAAAAGAAAGGTTCGAATTTTTGGAATCTCTTCCCGATCCTGTGATTGTTCATATCAATGGATCAACTATATATGCAAATAAAGAAGCTCAAAATTTCTTTTTCCTCGACAAGCAAACTTCTGTTGGTGCCAATATTATTGACTATATTGCTGACTATCACAAGCAAATTGTTATAGACAATATGACCAATAAATTGCAGGGGCTGCCTTTCCAGACAAATTATGAAATTGATGTGATTAATGCAAAAAACGAGATTAGAAATGTCAATATCAATATTACTTTTGTCGATCATGAAGGTAAATCTGCAGAAATTATTGTTATCAGAGATATTAGCAAAAGAAAAAAAGACGAGAAAATACTTAAAAGCTATTCTGCATTTCGTGGCGTAATTTCAGCTGTCAGAAGTATCGATATCGATTCATCTGAGCAAGACTTGATTCAAACTTTCGTTGAAGCAATTTCTAAGGAATATGGAATTAACAAGCTTTGGTTTGGCTTTTGCAAAAACAACGTTATTATTCCTGAATATATTATTGGTGAAGAAACTTCTATATTTAAGAATTTGACTTTCTCAGTAAAAGAAGACATTGATAAAAAAAATTGCCCTCCGGTAATAAGTAAATCTAAGTTGACTGATTATTATGAAATAAATCATAAATCTACAAAAAACAAATCGGAAGATAATATACTTAAAGGATTTTTAACCTTTAATTCTTATGGTTTCCCAATGAACCAACATGAGGACTTTAATGGAATCATGGTTATATATCTATCAAACAATCAATATGTAGATGAAGATACTTTAGAAAAAATTGCTCTACTTATAAAAGAATTTGAATTAATTATTTCTATCAGAAGAAAAAGAGAAGAATTACAAAATGAATTAAAACTGGCAAAAGAAAAGGCTGAAGCTTCTAATAGAGCCAAAACTGAATTTCTTTCAAATATGAGCCATGAAATTCGTTCGCCTTTGAATCCTATTGTCGGATTTACCAACTATCTTCTCAATGATCATAACCTTCCGAGCGAAGTTGAAGAGATTGTCAGAATGATTCAAAATTCTTCTAAGCATTTGCTTAAGATTATCAACGATATTCTTGATATGTCTAAACTGGAAATGGGTAAAATATTTCTAGAAGAAAATGAATTTAATTTTAAGGATTATTTAAGCAAGCTTGTTGATGGCTTTACTAAAAGAGCAAATTCTCTTAAATATACTTTTACAAGCTATGTAGATCCAAATATACCTGACTCAATAATTGGTGATAGTTTCAGGTTGAATCAAATTATATCCAATATAATTGATAACGCTTTCAAATTTTCTTATAAATCTGATTCGGAAATCAAGTTTAAAGTTGAAAATATTACTAACTCAACTGCTCATGATAGAGACCAAGTCATACTCAGATTTAAAATCGAAGACCAAGGAATTGGTATTGCACCCGACAAAATGGGAAAAATTTTCGATATGTTTTCGCAGGGTGACAGCTCATTTACTAAAAGACATGGTGGCACCGGACTTGGCCTTACTATTGCAAAAGAATTATGTGAGCTGATGGATGGCAAAATCACTGTGCAAAGTATCGAATCTTTAGGATCTATTTTCGAAATAAAAATTCCTTTTAGGCTTAGTATCTCCCAACATGAAGATAAGAGTATCAATCATAAGAAAATTAAAATAATGATTGCAGAAGATGATCCAACAAACTTATTTTTATTGGACAATATATTATCCAAAAATCCAAAATATGCTACTAAGGTTGCCAAAACAGGTCAAGAAGCTCTAGACTTGTTCACAAATGAGGAGTTTCATATTGTATTGATGGACGTAAAAATGCCTGTTATGGATGGAGTTCAAGCCACAAAAAAAATTCGTGAATTTGAAAAGAAATTAAACAAACCGGCAATTCCAATAATTGGCGTTACTGCACATGCCACTATGGGTTCTAAAGAAGAATTTGTTAGAGCAGGGATGGATTACGTTCTTCACAAGCCTTTTGTCAATTCTGAATTGATGAGATTAGTAGAAAACTATAGTCAATTCTATATTTCTAAAATCAAATTAGATAGCGGAAATTATTAAATCATTGCTTTTTTCTGGATTTCTTTTCTGTTTGTATCTTTCTCGACAAAAATTGGCTTTAAAGTTATTGGATCTAACTCAGTATAATAAATTACTGATGAATAAGTCATTGGAGTCGGTGTAAATATTTGAATCTGTTCGGGATTTAATTTAAGATCCTTATTAACATATTTTTTAAGATTTTTCATATCATTTAGCTCGCAACCCGGATGTGCAGCAATAAAGTAATACGTTAAGAATTGATTTTTACCAGCTTCTTTTGAATATTTATCGAATAAATTCTTAAATGCTTTTAAATAATTAGCTGCTGGTTTTCCCATAACATTCAAAACTTTATTTTCATTATGTTCGGGAGCAATTTTTAGTTGGCCACCAACATGATTTTCAGTCAAATTTTTCAAATATTTTTCGCCAGCAACTTTATCTTGCATAATCAAGTCGTATCTTAAGCCTGAACGAATATAAATTTTACGAATAGCCTTAATCTTTTTAATCTGATTTAGTAAATTTAGTTGTTTTGAATGATTGATATTCATAGCGGGGCACGAGCTAGGAAAAGCACATCTTTTGTCTTTGCAACTACCTTTACTACTTTGTTTCTTACATTCAAAGCCATACATATTAGCAGTAGCAGCACCGACATCATTAATTATACCATTAAAATTTTTCTGCTTGCTCAATCTAACAACTTCATCTATAATTGATTTTTCGCTTCTTGAGCGAATTCTTCTTCCTTGATGAACAGCAATAGCACAAAAATTACACTCGCCAAAGCATCCTCTATGAGTAGTAACAGAATTTTTTGTTGTATCTAATCCTTTGATTATGCCCTGCCTTTTGTAGAATGGATGAGCATCATATTCAAAATCCAACTCATAATAAGAATCTAATTCTTCAGTGCTTTCGTGAAATGCAGGAGGATTATGTATCAAATATCTATCTGCATGTTTTTGATATAACCCATGAGCATTTATTGGATCATTATTCTTATAAAACTCATTAAATGCTTTAATAAATTTGATTTTGTCTTTGGATACATCTTCGAAAGAATCTAACTCTACATTCGACTCATTAATTGAATTAGAAATATAACAAATACCACGAATATCAGAAAAATCGAAATTTGATTCATTAATTCTATTTGCAATTTCGAGTACCTGCTTCTCGCCCATTCCATATACTAAACAAGTAGCTTTAGAATCGAATAAAATAGATCGTCTTACTTTATTATCCCAAAAATCATAATGAGCAATCCTTCTTAAACTAGCTTCAATACCACCAATAATGATCGTCTTATTTTGTGAAAATCTTTGAATTGCATTTGTATATTTTATTATTGCTCTATCAGGCCGCCTATTATTAATTGCTCCTGGAGTAAGATCGTCAGATTTTTTTCTTTTCTTAGTTGCCGTATAGTTGGCAACCATCGAATCTACGGCACCAGCACTTACACCCCAAAAGAGTTTAGGCTCTCCCAATCGTAAAATATCTGAATCATTTTCTAAATTCGGTTGTGCGATAATAGCAACTTTAAAACCATTTTTAATAAGATGTTTAGCAACAACAGCAATACCATCATAAGGCGAATCAATATATACATCGCCACTAATCAATATAATATCAAATTGCTTGATATTATTAGCTTTCATTTCTTCTTTTGTTGTCGGTACAAACATTTTAGCCCACATTTTTAATTACTAAATTACTAAATCAAGATTAATTAATCTTATTAAAAATAATTTGTTAATAAATTCCATAAAAAATTAAGTATAGAATTAAGTTTTATTGTTTTTTTTCAAAATAATTATTTGTATTTTGCTCAGTTATAATTTTAAATATTAGTAAAAAATTAACTGAAATATATAGGTTGAATTTATGTGTGGTATAGTTGGTTATATTGGAAATCGTAAAGTAATCAATGTATTGATGAATGGGCTAAAAAGGATGGAATACCGAGGATATGACTCCGCGGGCATCTGCGTCTTAGAAAACGATGAATTAATTACTTTGAAGAAAAAAGGAAAAGTATCTGAATTGGAAACCTTAGTTGATGAAAGCAGTTTCGATTCAACTATTGGAATCGCACATACTCGCTGGGCTACTCATGGATTTCCAAATGATATCAATGCACACCCACATTCCGATAATAGTGGTAATATCTCTATTGTACATAATGGTATTATCGAAAACTATATGGCTCTAAAACAAGGTCTTATCCAAAGCGGATATTCATTTAAAAGCGATACCGATACTGAGGTTTTAGCTGTATATATCGGTGCTTTATATGAAAAAACAAATGATTTAGAACATGCAGTGAGATTAGCACTTTCTGAAGTAGTTGGTACTTTTGGTTTGCTGGTTTTATCCAAAACAGAACCGGAAAAAATTATCGGTGCCCGCCGTGGCAGCCCTATGGTGCTTGGAGTTGGAGACGATGAGTATATTCTTGCTTCTGATGCTACTGCTATTATTCAATATACTAAGCAAGTAATCTACCTTTCTGATAATGAAATGGCTATTATTAGTAAGGATGGTTTTACAACCAAAACTATAGATAATAAAGCTACAAAAAATACTATACATGAAATCGAATTTAATATCGAACAGCTTGAAAAAGGCGGATATGAGCATTTCATGCTTAAAGAAATATTTGAGCAGCCTACTACTATCCAAGATGCTTTCACTGGTCGTTTATTAGCTGATAAAGGCAATATAAAACTTGGTGGATTAAGTGTAGTTAGCGAAAAATTAAGAAATGCTAAACGCATTATCATCACTGCTTGCGGTACTTCTTGGCATGCTGGTTTGGTTGGCGAATATATGATAGAGCAGCTTGCAGGCATCCCTGTAGAAGTTGAATATGCTTCAGAATTTAGATATAGAAATCCTGTACTTTATCCTGATGATGTTGTATTTGCTATCTCACAAAGTGGCGAAACTGCCGATACTCTTGCTGCTGTTCATGAAGCTAAGCAAAAAGGGTGCACGGTGCTCGGCATCGTCAATGTAGTCGGTTCTTCTATTGCAAGAGAAACTGATGCTGGTATTTATATACACGCCGGACCTGAAATTGGTGTTGCTTCCACTAAGGCATTTACTTCTCAACTTGCGGTATTGACCCTTTTAGCATTATATCTAGGGAGAATGAAGAATTTATCTCAGTTGGATGGCAAAAAGATTGCTCATGAAATACTGCAAATTCCTGATAAAATCAAATCAATTTTTGATCATTCAGATGAAATTAGAGAAATAGCAAAAGAATATTCTGCAGCTAAAAATTTCATTTACTTGGGTCGAGGATATAATTTCCCGGTTGCATTAGAAGGTGCATTGAAATTAAAGGAAATTTCATATATACATGCAGAAGGCTACCCGGCAGCAGAAATGAAGCATGGTCCTATCGCCCTTATTGATGAAAATATGCCTGTTGTATTTATTGCAACACATGATGAAATATATCATAAAATAATATCAAACATTGAAGAAGTTAGAGCAAGAAAAGGAAAAGTGATCGCCATAGCAAACGAAGGCGATACTGAAATTGCTAGAGTTGCAAATCATGTAATTTATATCCCTGAAACTATTCCAATGCTCACTCCAATTCTTTCTGTTATTCCTTTGCAGCTATTAGCTTATTATATGGCTTTAGAATTAGATAGAACTATAGATCAACCAAGAAATTTAGCAAAAAGTGTTACAGTAGAGTAAAACATGATATTACAAAAATTATTAAGTATTTTAGGTATTGTAGTCGTGCTTTTAGTAGTATGGCTTATGTCGGAAGATAAAAAGAAATTTCCTTTCAGAATAGTTATTTGGGGAATGGTTCTTCAATTTACACTGGGTTTCTTTGTATTATATGTACCATTTGGTATTCAATTTTTCCAATGGGTTGGCGATCAAATCACTGTGTTTTTAGGTTATGGCTCAAAAAGCGCTGAATTTTTGTTTGGTAATTTGACTTTACCTGCCTGGTCTCAAACATTTGGGTTTCAATTTGCAATCACAGTTACTGTCACGATAGTATTCTTTTCTGCATTTGTCAATGTGCTTTATCATTTTGGAATAATGCAGAAGATTGTTTATGGTATGGCTTGGATAATGCAAAAAACTATGGGTACCTCCGGTATTGAATCATTATCAGGTTCCGCTAACGTTTTTATGGGACAAACTGAAGCCCCTTTGCTTATTAGGCATTATTTGCCAACTGCCTCAAGATCTGAACTTAACGCTATAATGGTTTGTGGATTTGCTACTATTGCAGGTGGTGTGATGGCAGCTTATATTCAGATGGGAATATCAGCTACAATGCTCATTACTGCCTCATTAATTTCTGTTCCCGGTGGTTTATACCTTTCAAAAATTGCTGTACCTCCAGATGATAAAGTAAAAACATTAAAAGACTTGAAAGAAGTAGATATACCTAAGACCGAAAGTGCTTTGGTAGCTGTTACTAACGGAGCTTCAGATGGTTTGATGTTGGCTTTGAATATTATGGCAATGCTTATTGCTTTTATTGCCATAATTGCTGTTTTTGATGCTGGGCTTAAACTTGTTCATGATTTATTTTTAAATATGGGTATCAATTGGATTCCTGCTTCATTAAAAGAATTACTGGGATTTGTATTCCAACCCTTTGCTTATCTTGCCGGTATTCCTGCTGAAGAAGCTAAAACATTCGGCTCTTTGCTCGGTTCGAAAGTTAGTATCAATGAATTTATTGCATACTTGGATTTATCAACATTAATCAGAAACGGACAAATAAGCGAAAGAACAGCTAAGATTGCTACTTTTGCTATTTGTGGTTTTGCTAACTTCAGTTCGATTGCTATTCAAATTGGTGGGATT
Source organism: uncultured Hyphomicrobiales bacterium (assembly GCA_964493035.1). GTDB lineage: Bacteria > Bacteroidota > Ignavibacteria > Kapaibacteriales > UBA2268 > JAUQWR01. Next base: position 12,059 of record CAZBNQ010000028.1, read on the forward strand.
GGTGCTATGGCACCCGGTAGAAAAGCAGAAATCGCTCAGTTGGGCGTTAAAGCTATGATTGTTGGTGCATTGACTAATCTTTTAACTTCAATAATTGCTAGTATCATTATTTAATGCTTTTCGAAGACGACAATATTGCAAAAGATATCGGCGAGAATTCTCCCCTCGCCGATAGAATGAGGCCTAAATCATTAAATGAAATGGTTGGACAAAAACACCTAATCGGTGCTGAAGGACCTCTTAAAGAATTTATTGAGTCTGGTGAAATTAACTCTATGATTTTGTGGGGTCCTCCCGGTACGGGCAAGACTACTTTAGCTTATCTTATTTCCAATTACATTTCTGCCGAGTTTATTAGAATATCAGCTGTAGAAGCCGGTGTGAAAGAAGTAAGAGAAATCATTGCAAAAGCTGCTTACAATCTGAAGAAATCAAAATCTACTCTCCTATTTATCGATGAAATTCATAGGTTTAACAAAAATCAACAAGATGCATTGCTTCATGCTGTAGAAAAAGGAATTATTACACTTGTTGGTGCAACTACAGAAAATCCATCATTCGAAGTGAATTCTGCTTTACTAAGTCGTTGTCAGGTATATAGACTACAATCATTAGATAATGAAGATATTAGAACACTTCTACAAAGAGCTTTAGAAGAAGATATTATTTTAAAAAATCTAAACATTAAGATAATTGATTGGGATTTTCTTCTTACTATTTCGGGAGGAGATGCTCGTACTGCATTAAATGCACTTGACTTGTCTGTTAAGATGCAGAAGAAGAGAGCTGAAATTATTATTGATCGTAACAATTTAGAAAGAGCTTTACAACAAAAAACTGCGCAATATGATAAACACGGCGAATCTCATTTCGATACTATATCTGCATTTATCAAATCATTAAGAGGTTCAGATCCGGACGCCGCCATTTTTTGGTTGGCAAAAATGTTGGATGCCGGAGAAGATCCACGTTTCATAGCTCGTAGAATGGTTGTATTTGCAAGCGAAGATATAGGAAATGCTGATCCTTTCGCTCTAAGTTTGGCAGTATCTGTTTTTCAGGCAGTTGAGCTCATTGGAATGCCTGAAGCTAGAATAAACTTAGCTCAAGGCGTTACATATTTAGCATCATGTCCTAAATCAAATGCTTCATATATGGCTATTTCAGAAGCAATGTCTGATATTAAGAATGGCTGCGATATGTCTGTTCCTATGCATCTTAGAAACGCTCCAACAAAATTAATGAAGCAGGAAGGCTACGGTGCAGGTTATAAATATCCACATGATTTTGATGGGCATTTTGTCGAAGAAAACTATTTCCCAAAAGGACACAAGGAAAAGCCTTATTATAAACCGGGTAATTTTGGTAAAGAAAAGAATTTTAAAGATCGTTTGGAAAATCTCTGGACCAAACGTTACAAAAAGTAATTATGCTTTCATTAAAGCAGCTACATCTACCCTCTTTGCTCCATTTTCCAATAATATTGTTGCACATGAATTCATTGTCGATCCGGTTGTCAAAACATCATCAACCAAAAGTATAATCTTATTTCTAATTAATTCAGTTTTTTGATGATCGATCTCAAATACTTTATCTACATTTTTTTTTCTTTCATTGGCAGATAATTTTGTCTGTGTTAATGTATAATTCTTCCTTTTTAAAATAGTATTTTCCAATTTTATATTTAATACTTCAGCAACTCCTTTTCCGATATATTCAGATTGATTATAAGATCTTTCCCGTCGCCTGGCATGATGAATAGGTACAGGAAAAATATAATCATACGATACATCAGTCTCATTCATAACTTTTTTGGCTAAATACTTGCCAAATACATATCCGATCGAATAAAAACCTTGATATTTCAATGAATGAATTATATTAATAAAATTCGAATCCGAGTCTGAAGTAAACAACGCAAAGCATTGATAAATATTAAGATTATCTCCGGAATAGTTTGAGATGATTGAATTTTTGATTTCATCTGAATGAGCTGCAGTTTTTAATTTGTTCCAACACTTAAAACAAACAAATTTATTTTTCATCGAGCTTGAATCATAAGCTTGATTGCAAATCAAACATGTATCAGGGAAAACAAATTCCCTGATACACAGACTAAGATTTTTAAAAAAATCTTTCAAATATTATTTATCTTTAAAATAATCCAATATTTTCGATTCAAAATCAACGATATCAGTTACTAAAGGAGAAAAATCTTCTATAAAAGAAGCAATTTTCTTATTATCAATTGATAATGCAATACTAAGCATTTTAGCAGCATTATCATAGTCATTTTTAATAGCAAAAACTTTAGCCATAGAATAATAACCATCTGCCCATTCGGGAGCAATTTTAATTACTGCATCGAAGGTATCGTAAGCCTCATCATATCTTTTAGCTTCGAACAAAGTAGAGCCAAGATCGAACAAACATTCCAAGTTTCCAGGTTCATATTCTAAAGCTTTAATATAAGCACTAATAGCATCGTCGATCAGATCAAGATTATATAAAGCGTCAGCTTTAGCATATATCACTTCAGCATAATCAGGTTTAGATTCAAGGCACTTATCATAATCTTTGACGGCTAATTCAAATTCATCAATAGCATCAAGACAAATGCCCCTGCCAAAATAAGCAGGATAATAATCTGGTCTGCCATCTAAAATTTTATTAAATACCTCTATACCCGCTTCGTAGTTGCCACTATCTCCAAGCGCACTAGCAAGATTATGCATTGTATCTAAGTCGTCCGGGTCTATTTCTAAAGCTTTTTGGTAACAATCAATAGCATCATTAAGTCTGCCGAGAGCAGCATAAGCATTACCACAATTATACCAAGCCAAGAAAAAGTCTTCATCAATGGCTAAAGCCATATCATAGGCATCAATAGCTTTATGATGAAGTTCGGCATAACTATAAACAACACCTAAATTATACCACAAATAGTAATCAAATGGAGATTCGTCGATTGCTTTTTTATAATATTCAATGGATTTGTTAAATTCATTGATGTTACTATATGAATATGCAATTTCCTGATAAACATCTTTTGTATATGATTCATTGTCTTCTATGAGATGCAAAATTTTCAATGCTTCTTCAAAATTTTGAAGAGATTGATTTATTAATGCACTATTAAAGAGTATATCTTCATTATTAGGATCAAACTCTAAAGCTTTATTTATGATTTCTAAAGCATTTATGGATTTTCCAATACTTTCTAATGCTATTGCCATATTCAAAAGAGCATCAATATCGAAAGGATTCATATCAAGTACTTCTTGCGAAGTCTCGATAGATTCATTAGTCATGCCAAGATTAAGTAAGGCTACAGCTTTTTTATTTTTTGCTTCAGTAGAAGCAGGAAAATAGCTTAAATAAAGATTAGAGAACTCTAAAGCTTCTTCAAATTTTTGTTTTTCAAGACAATATTCTATTAAATTTTCTAATGCGTCAATCGGAGGCAAATCGCTTCCCGAGGAACCAGAGGTATGAAATCTATTTAAAGCATGATGATACTTCGAAATTTTTTCTTCCATATCTTCGCCGAATTTCTCATCCTCGAAATCATCATAATCTATGTA